>PMIZ01000240.1 GCA_003157225.1 Actinomycetota bacterium
CTGCTCCTTGGCCATGCGGATGGACACCGGGTCGTCGTCGCCGGGGAAGAGCGTGCAACACAAGCCCCGTCCGCAGGGACCCAGTCCGCCCACCATGCGCGCCTCTTCGCGCGCGCCCACCTGGCGCAACTCGATGCGCATCTTGAGCGTCTTGGCAAGGTCGGCCACGAGGGTCCGGAAATCCACCCGCTCCTCGGAGAAGAAACTGAAGGTGATCTTCTCACCGCCGAAGCCGATGTCGGCGTCCACAAGCTTCATGTCGAGCCCGTGCTGGTCGATCAGCTCGCGGCAGCTGTCCATGGCCTGCCTGCGCAGGTCTTCGCTGGCCGCCTGACTCTCCAGGTCCTTGCTGGTAGCAAGCCGCACCACCTTCTTGAGCGGCGCCGGGAGCTCCGAATCGTCGACGGTGCGCGGAGGCTCGACCACCTGGCCGATCTCCGGTCCGCTGCTGGTTTGCACGACCACACGATCGCCGCGGGAGAGCTCGAGCCCGGCGGGATCGAAATGATAGACCTTGATGCCGTTCCGAAAAACGACCCCTACGATGTCGGCCACTAGGTGAGGGCCTCCTTGATGCTTCGAAACATGTCCCCGATCGCACCTCGGGCATCGACATTATAGCGGAGGCGTTCCTGGGCCTTTCCTACAGCCGCCATAGCTTCAGCGTAGGCGGCAAGGCTCGCTCCCGGCGCGGCGGCTCGCAGCTCGCTCAGACGGTCCTGGTTGAGCACGCCCGCGTCGGCCCCGACAGCCGCCAGCGCGAGGTCCCGGTACCAGCCGGCGAACACCTGGGTGACGGTGCGCAGGCCTNNGGTGTAGAGACGGCGCTGTTGTCGTTTGACCCTCTCCTCATGACGCTTCTTGAGCCAGCTCTTGGTGCGTGCGTCCCCTGCCCACTCGAGCGCCCGTTGGAGCTCAGCATCCAAGCCGGCGACGCGTTCTCCTGCACGGCTTTCCACGGTCGCCATCACCTCGTCGAGCGCGATCTGGGTGTCCATGAGCCCGGCACTCGGGAGATCCCGGGCTAGATCAAGAAGGAGGCCGCGTTCCCTGCGCGCACTTTCGGAGGTCACCAGTTCTTTGGCGTAGGTCAGGTTGCCCCCGGACACCCTCGCTATCAGAGCTGCTTCCGCCTCTGCTATCTGGTAGCGGCGCACCAGGTCGGCGGCTAGGGCCGGGGCGGGGACCGCCGAGAACGCCACCGGTTGGCAGCGGGACGCGATGGTGGGTAGCATCCGCTCCGGCCGGTCGGTGACCAAGATGAAGTGGACGTGTCCCGGAGGTTCCTCCAGCGTCTTCAGAAAGGCATTCGCCGCCTCGGCGTTGAAGCTATCGGCCTCCAGGAACACGTATACCTTGGCCCGCGCCTCGTACGGCCGATAGGCCGCGTGGAGGTTGATATCGGTGATCTCCTCTTTGCGGATGAAGTTGCCCTCGGGCGCGATCACCTCCACGTCGGGGTGGAGTCCCTCCAGCACGCGGCGGCACGTCTGGCAGTCGCCGCAGCCGCGGTCGGGACAGGCCAGTCCCGCGGCGAAGGCAAGGGCCGTCTCAGCCTTGCCGGCCCCCGGAGGGCCGGAGAAGAGGTAGGCATGCGAAGCCCCTTGCGAGAGGGCACGTTGGAGCAGCGATACGGCCATCTGCTGGCCCACGATATCCGCGAAGAGACTACTCACGATCCTCCAGCCGATAGATCCCGACCGGTTGAGCCCCGGCACATGAACGAACGCTGTGGCTATCCCACGAGGAATTGCGAAGACGAAGCATGTTAACCCTTCTACGAGAGACGAACCTGGGCTTGCCCACCTACGATCCAGCGACCGGGAGCGCATGGGGGTTCCCTCAAACGGTTAGCGGTGCCCCGCGTTAAGTGGAAGGGAACCCCCATGCGCTCCCGGCCACTAGCTAGTGGCTGAACAACTCGAGCTCGTCCTCAACCACAGCGCGTACCCGCTCCTGCACCTCGGCCTCGCTGCCCCTGGCATCGACCCTCCGGATACGATGCGGATGCGCGGCGAACAACTCCCGATACCCTTCGGCCACCCGCTGGTGGAACTCGTCGTCCTCGGCTTCCAGGCGGTCGGGCACCGCGGCCAACCGGCCCGAACGGATGGAGTCGTCCAGATCCAGGAACACCGTCAGATCGGGGAACAGGCACTCGGTGGCCCAGACGTTGAGCGTGATGATGTCGTCTGTCCCGAGCCCCCGCCCATAGCCCTGGTAAGCGAGCGACGAATCGAGATACCGATCGCACAGCACCACCTGGCCATCCTCGAGCGCCGGCCGGATGACCTTCTGCACCAGGTGGGCCCGAGCGGCAGCGTAGAGCAGCGCCTCAGCCCGCGCGCTCATGCCATGGTGCCGCGGATCGAGCAGCAGGTCTCGGATGACCTCGCCGAGCGGGGTGCCGCCGGGTTCGCGGGTTACCAGCACCACGTAGCCGCGCTCGCGAAGCGCAATGGCGAGCAGGTCCATCTGAGTCGACTTGCCGCAGCCGTCCAGGCCTTCGAACGTGATGAAGAGACCCTTCAGGCCGCTGCCGAGGCCCGCAAGCGCCGAGTCGTCGAGCGTGGCGTCGTCCGGGGGTTCGTCCATCAGGCCGGCGCCGTCTCGGCCTGAGTCTTGGGCGCGGGAGCCCTCTTGGTGATCCGTTTCACGCCGGTCTTGGTGGTGCCTTTTGCCGCCGGTTTGGTCGCCGGTTTGGTCGCCGGCTTGGTCGCGGTCTTGGTGGCGCGTTTGGCGACGCCCGCCTTCGTCGCGGCGGCGCCTGCCCGCCTGGTGGGCTTCTCGGCCGTGCCGGCTTTGCCGCCGGTCTTCCGGGCCCCGCGCGCCCTACCGGTTGCATCCGTCTCCGCGCCTTCCGCCGCCTTGGCTGCCGCCCGCGCTTCCTGTTTGGCCCGATACTCGGCCTTCGTGGGACAGTAAGGGTCGAGGCACAGCACCCAGGGCCGCCGGCCGCCGAGTATCTTCACCTTGGGGCTGCCGCACTGCGGGCAGATCTCGTCCGTACCGATGAGCTCGCCCCTCTGCGGCAACGGGTAGGTCTGGTCGCAGTTCGGATAGCCTTCACAGCCCACGAAACGCTTCTTGGTCGCCTTCGAGCGGATCACGCGCAACCGGTGCGTGCCGCACTTGGGGCACTGGCCCAGGATGCGGTCTTCGGTGATGCCCTCGTAGATCTTGGCCGCCATCTGCTCTTTGTGCTGCTCGAGCGTCCCGTAGGCCTGGCGGAGCAGGTCGCGCGAGATAGTCACCACCTCTTCCTTGGTGAGATCGCGCACCGAGATGAGGTCCATGTCCTTCTCCAACTCGGCAGTCATCTCGGGAGAGGCGATTCGTGGAGCGAACTCCTGCAGAGCCTCAGCCAACTTGATGCCCATCTCGGTCGGCTCGATGGGATTGCCGTTCACGTAGCCCCGGTCGTACAGGTTCTGGATGATGGCATGCCTGGTGGCCTTTGTGCCCAGGTTGTGCTTCTCCATGAGCTCGATAAGCGTACCCTGGCCATACCGCGACGGCGGCTGAGTCTCCCGAGCGTCCAGCTGCTTGTCGACCATAGTCACCAGGTCGTCCTTCTCGAGGAGCGGCAGTTCGAGGTCCTTCTGACGGCTATACGGGTAGTACTCGAACCAGCCGGCATGGACCACCCGGTTCCCGCGGGCTACGAACGGCTCGCCGGAAAGAGCGACGTCCACCCGGTTGGATTCCATCACTGCCTCGTCGGACAGAGTCGCCATGAACCGGCGGGCGACCAGCTCATAGAGGCGCCAATTCCTGTCGCCCAACTCGGAGCGACGCGGGCTGCCCGTGGGGTAGATGGGCGGGTGATCGGTGGTCCGCTTGTCGCCGCGGCTGGGATGGAGCGCCGGCTGCGCCAGAAGTTGCGCGACCTCCCGGGCAAACTCGCCCTGCGCCATCACCTCCAGCGCCTCTCTGAGGTCGAGCGACGTGGGGTACACGGTGTTGTCGGTGCGCGGGTAGCTGATGTGCCCGGCCATGTAGAGGTCCTCGGCGACGCGCATGGCCATCGCCGCGCTGAACCCCAACGAGGTGGCCGCGCTGGTGAAGCTGGTGGTGTTGAACGGAGCCGGTCGCGGCACCTTGCGCGAAGTCTGCTTGACCTCGGTGACCCGCCCCGGGCTTGCGATCTTCTCAAAAATGCTCTTTGCTTTCGCTTCGTCCGTGAACCGTTCTTCTTTGTGAAGGGCGGAGAAGGTCTGTCCGCCCGAGTCGAAGTCGACCTTGATCACCCAGAAGGGTTCGGACACAAAGGCTCGGCGTTCCAATTCCCGCTCGGCTACCAGCACCAGAGTGGGGGTCTGGACCCGTCCGACGCTCAAGAACTGGCTGCCCAGACGCGAGGTGGCGAGCGATACGAACCGGGTCAGCGTCGCCCCCCAGATGAGGTCGATGTCCTGGCGGGCTTCGCCCGCCCGGGCCAGCGGCTCGGACAACTCGTCAAGATGCGAGAAGGCCCGCTTTATCTCCCCCGCGGTCAAGGCCGAGTACCGGGCCCTGCGGACCGTGCGCACCAACTTGGGGTTCTCCTCGATGGCCAGGTTCAGCGCCTCGAGCCCGATGAGTTCCCCTTCGCGGTCGAAGTCGGTCGCGATGATGAGGGCCGTTGCTTCGCCCGCCAGACGCTTCACCGCCCGCACGACGGACTTGGCGGTCTCGGTCTTCACGAGCGGAGCGTCGATGAGCGCTTTCGGCTCGACCTTGCGCCACTCGGAGTACTCCGGAGGGAAGTCCACCTGGACCACGTGCCCCTTCAGACCCACGGTGACCGTGTCAGCCCCCTCCGCGTCGGTGAAGGAGTAGTAGGGGATCTTGAGGTACGACCCCTCCTGCACCGGGCCCTGAGCCAGGATCCCGGCGATCTTCTTCGCGGCGTCGTTCTTCTCGGTGATCATGAGTCGCAACAGGCAGACTCCTCGTTAGCTAGGTTCCCGGAGCTTTCAGGCGCGAACGATACCATGCCCGCAAGAGCTGGCGTCCACACCTGCAGTCGGCAGGCCACTCAGCTGCTAGCAGGCAGAGAGCGCGTCGTCCAGATTAGGAAGGATGGAAAGCAGCCCGTCGAATCCGGTGATGTGGAAGATCTTCAGCAGAAAGGGATCGTCCACCACCAGCCGGAACCGCCCGCCGTTCGACTGGATCCGCTGGCAGCCGCTCACCAGGATTCCAAGAGCCGTGGAGTCGATGAACTTGACCTCGGAGAGGTCTACCACCACGCAGCCGGGATCCTTGTCGAACCCATCGAGGATGTCCTTCAGCCTTGGCGCTGTGTAGACGTCAAGCTCGCCTTCCGCGTACACCACATGGGCGTCGTCTCGCGTCTCGGTGCTGATGGATAGGCTCAAGCGTTCCCCCAAGGTCTCTCGGGCCGATGCTGTAGGGCAGGGCGCACGGTGAACGCCCGCCCACTCAGTATATACACCAACCGGCGCCTTGTCCCACCCTAGGCAAGCCCATGACCTCGGGCCCTACTTGACCGTGGTCGTCGTGGTTGAGACCGTCGTGGTCGTGGTACTCGTGGCGGCCGACGAAGCCGCGGTCGTGGTGGTGGTCGCCTTGGCGGTGGTGGTGGTCTCGCTCAGAACCGCGATCTGCTGTTTCACCACCGAGGCCATGTCCCCATTCGGGGCCAGATCGAGGTACTTCTGCCATGCCATCACAGCTGCCGACTTGTTGCCAAGCGAGCTCTGCGCAATGCCCAGTTGGAGAAAGACATCGGCGTTGGTGGGCGCCTGCGAAGTGGCTTTGTTGAGAACCACCACAGCGGACGAATTGTCACTCACTGGGGTGCTCATGTACAGCTTGGCAAGGCGGAGGTCGACGTCTATTTGGGTCGGATCGGCGTCTATTAGCTGTTGCAGATACTTGGCCTCTTCGAGTAGGGCCGCGTTGCCGTTGCTCTGGCCAGCGTCATAGATTTGCTGGTAGAGGTTGGCCAAGCCGATCAACGCATCCTTGTCCTTGGGATTCGTCTTCAGCGTCTGTTCGTAGGCCGCGAGCTGGGCATCCGTCGTCTTGGCTTGGGAAGTCGCGGTCTTGCTTGTACAGCCACCGCTGGTGAAGATCTGAGAGATGTTGAAGCCGGCCCCGCCGTAGCCCACCCCCAGGAACAGGAAGCTCACCACGAATATTATGGCCAACGCGAGCGCGACCCACTTGGCCCACCTGCGAATCTTCCTACGGTCGAGCAGCAACGTAGTCTCCTAACTCTAGAAGTCGGCGCCGGTCGCCGCCTCCCGCGAGTCTATGCGGGCGCCGCGCGAAATCGAAGATAGATTATGCCGTATTCGGGGGGCGAAGACTACAAGGGGCAGATTCGTCACCTGACCTTCCGACCTGGGCCGACTCCTTGTCGAGCGGCGCTCCCCGCCGGCGTCGATCTGCACGAAGCAAGGGTCACCACACCCGCGACAGCCACCGCGAGGCCGAGAAGCGCAGCGACCAGGCGGCCCGGCCCGGGCCCGAGCGACTCTTGATAGATCGCCACGCCTAGCGCCACGCTCATCGCCAGGGTGGCCGAGTTGAGAGCCGCGGTCGCCGGCGCGAGGCATCCGGTCTTGAGTGCAACCTGCTGGAGAGCGAACCCGGCCAGACTAGCGACGATGAGCACGTAGAGAGGCCACGAGAGGAAGACAGCCGCGAGGCCGTTGCCGAGCGACGTCACGAGCAGCTTTGTGACCGCCGCCTCAAAGGCGAAACCAAGTCCCGCCCCCGCCGCGAACAGTGCCGCGGCCACTCCCCCCCGACGCCTCCAGGCGACCAAGACCACCGCTGCCATCAGAGTCGCGATGACGGCAGCCCAAACCGACCACGTCCTTGCTCCAGGATGAGAGATTCCGCCTCGCGGCTGCCCTACGGCGACCAGCAAGACGATGCCGGCCACCGTCACCGAGGCGCCCACGATGGCACGGCGCCCGATCCGCTGGCGGGAGAGACGTGCTCCCAGGGGCAACGCGAAGACCACACTCAGGGCCTGCAACGACTGGACCAAGGCTAGGGTGCCGTGATCCAGTGCGGCGGCCTGCAACAGGAATCCGCAGACCAGGGCCAGCACTCCGAAAAACCAAACCCGCTTGCGGAGAATCTGCCGCAAGAAGCGGAGGTCGCCCTCGGCCGCGGTCGTATCCAGCGTCCCCCGTTGCTGCAGCACGAGTCCGAGCGCGAACATGAACGCCGAGAGCAAGCCGAGCAGGCAGACGACTGCCTGTGAACCCAGAAAGTCTCCCATGCTCACACGAAGCCCTTCGTGTCGGACGCCACACAACCGGAGTCGATAGTCTACCGGCCTTTTCGTTTCGCGTGGGCGCGATTGTCGGCGTCCGAAGGCCGCCTACACGCGAGGAGGAGTTCGCTGGTCCCGCCTGCCGATTCTCATGGTTTACGCCATGGGAGCCGAAGTAGTACCTAACGGATCTCTTCGGGTCACGTTCTGGTCCGGCCCGCGGCGACCGAGGAAGGCGACAGTAGAACGACCATGGAATCATCAAGAGTCACGCTTGACCGCTGCCCCGTTTGTGGGAATCTGGTCTCAAGGGAAAGTACCTGCCGGTGGTGCGAGGGTAGCAAGTCCCCGAGCCAACCCTCTGTTTCGACCACCGTACGACGACGGCTCCCAACCTGGATCCCAGCCACTGTAGTTGCACTTCTCCTTGTGGCATTGGTTGGAGGGGGAGTGGCGGCCTGGATGCTCCATCATTCGCACTCATCGCAGCCGTCCCCGTCAAGTCCTTTGCAGTCGATCTTGTCATTGGGAGAATTGCCTTCAGCGATGCCGCAGAGCGAGGAGGCCACCCTCCTGATGACGCTGGTCACGCGAGAGTCTGGCAAGACTCTCTATGAAATCAACTACCATGCGGGCGGCTCCACGATCACCTTTGCCCTTTCTCCCGGCGATGACAACCTCACCCGGGAGGAAACCCACAGCGACGGTCACGGCCAGCGGACGGTCTGGACAGGCTACGGCCTCGAAAGATTGCAGGGAGCCGCAGCCGGCGCCACTCTATCCGATACTCCCGACGGCTTCGTCGACCCGCAGATCAGTTCGTTCTAGCGGCGGCAGCTCCTTGAGCGCCCGCTCCCCCGGCTCGTATCCGCAAGCCCTATACTCCTTCTCCTCGTCCCGGATAGTCCGCGGGGTCAAGTGGCGGTCCCCCGGCATGACACAAAGGCAGTGTTCTTGACGGCACAGGTATGGATTCGTGATGTCTCCTTGAGCTTCGGCGGACCGCTTCTCCTTGATGCGGCGACGCTCACCATCGAAGAGGGCGAACGAATCGGTCTTCTGGGCCGGAACGGGACCGGCAAGTCCACGCTTCTGAACCTCCTCGTCGGCGATGTTCCCCCGGATTCGGGCGAGATCGTCAGGAACGCCGCGACACGGGTTTCCCTCCTCCCCCAAGACGTCCCCGACACTCTGCCCGGAACGGTCTATGACATCGTCGCTTCCGGCGGACAGGGGCATCTGGAGCTGCTGCGGCAATACCACGATCTGACGATGCAGTTGGCCAGGGAGAGCGACACTGCTCTCCTGAAGAAGCTCGAGCGGGTCCAGCACCGGCTGGAGACGTCCGGGGCCTGGCATTTTCACCAGCGAGTCGAACTGGTGATCTCCTGGACCAGTCTCGATGAGAATGCGGAGTTCCGGCTGCTCTCCGCGGGCATGAAACGCCGGGTCTTGCTGGCCAAGGCCCTCGCCAACGAGCCCGATCTTCTTCTGCTCGACGAGCCGACCAACCACCTGGACATCGATGCCATTCTCTGGCTGGAGGAGTTCCTTCTCAGATTCGACAAGACGATCGTCTTCGTAACCCACGATCGCGCCTTCCTGCAGCGGGTGGCGACCCGGATCGTCGAGATCGACCGAGGCCGCCTCCTGTCCTTCGACTGCGACTACGACAGCTACTTGGAGCGCCGGCAAGCCCTGCTCGATGCGGAAGAGAAGGCCTGGCAGGGTTTCGACCGGAAGCTGGCAAGGGAGGAGGTCTGGATCCGGCAGGGGATCAAGGCCCGCCGTACCCGGAACGAAGGCAGAGTGCGGGCCTTGCAGCAGCTTCGGCTCGAACGCGATCTACGGCGGGAACGGATGGGAAATGCCCGCATCGCGATCATGGAGGCGGACCGCGGCGGGCGACTGGTTGCCGAGGCTGAGAAGATCTCGTTTGCGTACGGCGGCAAGGAGATTCTCGAGAACTTCTCCACGGCCATCATCCGCGGGGACAGGGTCGGCATTCTCGGCCCCAACGGATCGGGCAAAACGACTCTGCTCAAGATCCTTCTGGGAGAACTGAAGCCTCAGAAGGGCCGGGTCCGCCTGGGGGCGGGGCTGAAGATCGCCTACTTCGACCAGCTCCGGGCGCAGCTCGCCGACGACCGGACGCTCAGGGAGAGCATCGTCGACGGCGGTGACACGGTCTTTGTGGGAGGAGCTTCGCGGCATGTGGTTGGGTATCTCCAAGACTTCCTCTTCTCTCCCGACCAGATCCAGGCGCCCGTCCGGTTGCTCTCCGGCGGCGAGCGCATCCGCCTCCTGCTGGCCAAGCTCTTCAGCGTCCCCTCGAACGTCCTGGTGCTCGACGAACCGACCAACGACCTCGATACGGAGACCCTCTCCCTCTTGGAAGAGCGGCTCCTAACCTACAACGGCACGATCCTACTGGTTAGCCACGACCGGGCCTTCCTGAACAACGTCGTCACCTCCACTCTCGTCTTCGAGGACGACGGACGGCTGAGGGAATACGTGGGCGGATACGACGACTGGCTACGTCAGCGACCGGAGCCTACAACACGGAAAGAGCCGAAGGCGGTGAAGAAGGAGGAAAAGCCCGTCGGGGAAAGAGCTCCGCAGGCCAAACGCAAGCTCTCCTACAAAGAGGCCAGGGATCTGGAGACGTTGCCCCAGAGGATCGAGGCCCTGGAAGAGGAGCGGACCGAGATCCACGCCGCCCTGAGTTCGCCGGAATTCTATGCCACCAGCGATTCCGCCCGGGTGACCTCGACCAACGCGCGCCTGGAGGCGCTGGAGCTGGAACTCGACGAGGCATATTCGCGGTGGGAGCAACTGGACGCAGCTACATCCCCACTCCCGCCAGCTTGAGATAGTTCCACATGAACTGGGCGCACTCCGCTCGATCGGCGGGCGCCTCCGGGTTCCAACTCGGGCCGAATCCCTCCAGGCGATCGAGGAGCCCATTGTATTCGGCGATCCTCAGGTTCTTGGCGTGGTCGGGCTCGTCCGGGTCGTAGTAGCGCTTGCCTTCGACGATCCGGTGACCGTCGATGATGGTGAGGCGGTAGAGGCCGTCAATAGCCGGCTCGTAGTAGTGATCTGGGGGAACGTCTACGAACGGACGCTCGGAGACGGTGGCCGGCTCGGCCATGAAGAGCTGGTAGTCGAGGCCGGCGCCGACTTCGCCCTGCCAGTAGACCTTGCTCCCGTCGGTGCACGGCAGCATGTCCCTGGTATCGTTGTCGGTCAACTGCAGCGTCTGGCCGGTGGACACGTTGTAGACCATGACCTCCCAGTCCGGCCGGAGGCTCTCCCAGACGATCAAGTTGCCGGCAGCCTTCGGTTCGCGGTCCTCGTACGAGTCGTTCGTGATCCGCTGGACCTTGTTCGTCGCCCTGTCGAGCAGGTAGATCTCCATCGTGTCCGAGGAATCGAGAGCCCAGACCACGTAGGAATCGGAAAGGTTTACGCGGCTCACCGGCGTTTGATTGGTGGATATCTTCACGCCCTGCGCCGTGGTCAGGTCCAGCAGGCGGAGAGACCAGCCGGTGCTGTCCTCGTTGGCGTACGCGAGATAGGATCCTCGCAGACTCGGATCGTCGCCACTGTTCGTGATCAGTGTCGAGAGCCTCGTGGTCAGGTCGTAGACGTAGACCGCGTGCATGAGTTGCCCCGAGACCTGCTTGCGGTACGCGAAGCGCCCGGCATCATAGGAAACGGGAGTATCCGGAATCACCCCGAGATCCTGCAACGGGCCGCTTGACAGGTGATAGAGGTAGCCGTGCAGAGCACCCGATGTGGTGGCCGACCAGATGACGGTGTCGTCATTCACTAGCGGATCGCTCTTCGACGTGCCGTCGTTGCTCAACTGGTGAACCTCGCCGGTGGACAGATCCCGGGCCATCACCTCGCTGCCGCTCAGCCAGACCAGCCACTTTCCGTCGGTATCGGGATGGTGGCTGCCTGTGCTGGTTGTCAGTTGGCTGATCTGCCATCCAGCCGGCGCGGCGATGGCCGCGTGCGGACACACGGCGGCGAAGACGGCGAGCATGACGAGCGCGGCGGCGACCAGACCAAGCGACAGCCGGACGAACGTCCTGCCGAACCCCACGGACCCCGCGTGCGGGCTTTCATCGGTACCCCCACGGTAGATAGATGACCGCGCCCCCGAACCGGCACTCGGCGTCAAGCACCCCTTCACATCGACATTAGTCCTGGTCAAAGCCCCACACACGCCGCGCTTGACGGGCTGCGAGGGGACGCCTACAGTCAGTCCATCGCCGACACGTGGCACTCGTGTGTCGATGTGGACACGATCGAGGCAGGGATTGAGAGACTCGGTACGGCAATCAAGAAGCTCACGGAAACAGACGCAGAACGTCAGCCTGCAATCGTTCGGTGACCGGCTGGTGGGGCCCTGCCTGTAGAACGACCAAAGGCCCCGGTCTGATATTCAGCCGAGGCCTTTACTCGCTCTCGGGGGAGCACGCAAGAAGGAGGGTATTCTGACAATACGCGGGCCCTCGCAAGAACCCTGCAATGGCGCCGGCCTTGTCCATAAGTTTCGCATAAGGCCCCCCGGCCGTTGTTTGCATCTCTCTGTGGTTGCGGGTAATCTCACGACCGGATCCTAACGCGTTCAGACCCAGAGCGGAGCACGACATGGAGCTTCAACCCGACAAGAAACCCACCCCGAAGACACCCAAGAAGTCACCGAAAGCACCGCCAGCCAAGACGCCGAAAGCGCCGACAACCAAGACACCGAAGTCCTGAGCTTGGGCTGACCGCGGCGCCGGCACGAGAGCTGTCCGCGGCGATCACCGCCACAAGACTCCAGCTGTAGACAGAGAAAGGCCCCGGCTGAATATCAGACCGGGGCCCTTTCGCTCTTGAGGGAGGGACGTCTCAAGAAGAGGGGTAGCGTGACTATACCGGAAGCCCCATAAGGGCCTCATAAAGACGCTGACACCTGGGGGGTTGGCGCCCGCGGAGCGGCGTAGGGCCCTAGCAGGGTGCTAGGGCCTCAGACTCAGATCGACGATGGAGCCTCTTGCCGGGTCAGACTCTCGCTCAAAAGTTCCTTGGCACCGGCGGCAGCGTAGCCCCCGTGGTAGCCGATGAAGCGATCAAAACCCAAGTTGGTGACGCTTCGGGCCGAGGCGAGGGCCTCTTCAGGATCAGCGGAGAAACCGGCGGGTGATTCGTGGATCGTGCCTTCCTCGTAGCGTAACAGATCCCCTGCAATGAGCAGGGACAACGCCGGGAGGTACAGCGCGAGGTGACCAGCAGTATGCCCGGGTGTGTGCAGGATTTCTACCCCGCCCAAGAGCTTCAGCTCCTCGCCGCCCACGAGACCAAGGTCGACCGGCACTCCCGCGACCGCAGCCATTTGCTGCATGCGGGCCGCAGCCGCCTCTCGCTGGTCGGCTGGGATCCGAGCCAGCATGGCGTCTAGGCGTTCGGCTGGAAGGGCGGGGCGGGGCTGGGTACCATCGATTACAGGTACGTCCGCTTTGTGCGCCCATACCTCGGCTCCGGTCAGCGCCACAATCTCCGCCAGGCCCCCGNNCGAGATAGGCGAGAAGCAAACCCGCGCTGCCCGGAAAACCGGCATCGACTAACGTGATCTTGCCGTCTTGAACGAGGAGGCAGAGGTTCATGGCGGCTCCCGGGCTGAAGGCCGGCCGGGCCACCTCTACGATATGGACACCGGGCAGAAACTCGGGCAAGGCTCCTCCTTTCGCTAGGCGCAAGTGGCGAGGGCAACGTGGCTCAGGTACTTGCTCTGGAGCGTCACATCCTTTGGGAGACACAAGATTCTAACAAGGACTGGAGGCCCCAACTCACTTGTGCCTCCCCAGAATGCGAGCACCCCTCGACAAAATGAGACGCCCGGTCATGTCGCGAGAGCGGAGACAAAAAGCGAGCCCCAAGTGGCTCCGCTTNNCTGCCTCTAATTTTCAGAAGAAGCTATTGGAAGCCGCGCTGCGTCTCTCGGGACTCACGGCATCTATATTCCCTATCAATCGGATCCTAAACATTCGCCCTCCAACTTCGTCGGTCAAGGCCGCGTGCCTTGCTCCGAGCTTGAGGAGGGCACACATATCGTGATTGAACCCGGATCAACGGCGACGCGTAGTCTTCTCACCGCTTTGCGTGGGTCGCCATCGAGTTCGTAGAGAAAGGGCTCGGCGAAGCGGATCTCGAAACGCCTCCCGCGTGTCACTTCCACGAAGGGAGAGTCCCCGGCGCTTCCCAGCGCCACCCGGCCCAAGGTCCGGGTCCACTGGATACGGTTCTTGGCCGTGATCACTGCCAACTCCAGTATGCCGTCATCCGGTTGCGCGTTTTCGAACGCCTCGATCCCGCCCAGCAGCTTGCCTACGTTCGCCGTCAACACACAGGACAGCTCTCCCTGGAAGAAGCGCTCGCCGTCGACCACGATATTGGCGCCTACGGTGAGGGCTTTGAAGTTCAAGGCGCCTGACCAAAGGTAGGCGGCCGATCCTATGCTGCTTTTGAGCCCGCTGTCGGCGTCCCGCACCGTGAGCGCATCGAACCCGGCTCCCGCCATCACGGCGAAGTGTTCGCCGTTCACGGAGCCGGTATCCAGCGGCCTGCGGACGCCGTGCAGCCCGATCTCAACCGCCTTGCGCAGGTCAGTCGGGATGCCCAGGTTGGCGGCAAGGAGGTTGGCTGTCCCCGCCGGCATTATTGCTATCGTAGCCCCAGTGTGGGCTAGCCCGTCGATGCAGCGCTGCAGGGTACCGTCGCCGCCCCAGACGAAGACTAAGTCGGCGCCGTCCTTTCTCGCTCGTCGCGCGCGCTCCGAGGCGGCGCGTATGTCGCTCACCTCATGCCACTGTGGGTCTGTCACTCCCTCGGCGGCCAGGACCTCCCGCAGTTCCTCGAGCCCTCCCCCCAACGTGCTTCCTATGTGGGCAACCACCGCTATCGTCGTCATGAGCACTTCTTCCTTGTTATCCGTCGTTGATCGCCTCGTACCCACCCGACCCGAAAGCGAATCAACTTGCCGTCACTCCTTCTCTTCCTTGCTTCCTGGCGGCGTCTTCCTTCAGGCCAAGGACTAGCATGGCGACGTCGTCGGTCAGCTCCCCACCTGAAAAGGAGAGGATAGTGTCGAGAAGGGCCTGGGGAAGCTGTTCCAGGGAGGGATCGGACCAGCCCTTGAGGGCCTTGGCCAGACCCTCCTCTCCGAAGAAGTCGCCGTTGCGGCGTGCTTCGATGGCCCCGTCGGTGTAGAGAAGCAGAAGGTCGCCTTCCACGAGTTGCACCTCGTTCTCTTTCCAGGAGTGATCGGGGAATACCCCGACTGGCGCGGAGCACGCCTCCAGAAACTCCAGCTCCCCGGCGCTGGTACGAAGGAGGGCGGGGGGATGACCGGCCGAGGAATACGCAAGAGAACCGGTGTTGGGATCGAGAATGCCCAGGAAGAGGGTGACGAACCCAGGAGAGCGCTCCTCGACAAGGAGATCGTTAGTCTTAGCGAGGACCACATGGGGATGCGTGAAGTGATGCGCGAAGGCGTGGACCACATCCTTCACAAGAGTCGCCACCCTCGCCGCCTCCACCCCGTGGCCAGAGACATCGCCGATCAAGACGGCGATCCGTTCATTCTTGACCTCAAAGACGTCGTAGAAATCCCCACCGACCCGCGCTTCCTTGGTAGCGGAGCGGTAGAGGTGGCCGAACCTCACGCCGGAAAGATCTTGTGGGACGTCAAGAAGGGCCTCCTGCAGCTTGCTAGCGATGTCGCGCTGCGCTTCAAGCTCTCTGAGCGCGGTGATATCCCGCGCGGCGGCGAAGACTCCGAGAACCTGCCCCTCTCGGTCTTTGTAGACGGAGGCATTGTAGTGAACGTCGGTCAGCTTGCCGTTCCGGTCGCGGATGGTAAGCGGATAGTCTGTGACCGAGCCCCTGGCAAACACTTCCCGGTAGCCCGTGCGGGCGCTCTCCGGGTCGGTGAAGTAGTCGGAGAAGTCGGTGCCTATCAGTTCGTCGCGCTTTCGACCGGTGATCTTCATCGTGGCTTCGTTGACGTCGGTGATCGCGCCGTCCGGCCCGATGGTAACCAGCGGATCAAGAGCGGCCTCAATCAGGCTTCGGTTGTACTGGTTGGCCCGATTCGCCGCTTCCTCAGCCAGCCTACGTTCGGCGATATCCCGGGCGGCAGCGACCAGTTCCTTCTCCTGAATGAGGAGACGTTCACGCTCCTCCTCAGCCCTGACCTGAGCGGCATGCAGGCGAAGGCTGGTGATGCCGCGAGCTACATCCCCCGCGACATCTGTCAGTAGGCGAACCTCATCCTCCGAGAAGGGGTCACTCTCGACGGAGTAGATGCTGATGGCTCCAAACGGAAGGTCGCCGGCAACAAGCGGAAGAACGACAGACGACGCATAACCTCGCGCAAGAGCCTCTCCTCGCCAGGGAAGGAAACCCGGGTCGGTGAGCATATTCCGGCACAAACAGGGTCTTCCCGTACGGATCGCCGTGCCGGTTGGACCCCGGCCTCGTTCCGTGTCGGCCCAGGTGATGTTGAGAGTCTCGAGATAGCCTTCCTCAAAGCCGGCCGAGGCTACCGGCCGCACGATCCTGGCTTCGTCGTCCTCAGCGTAGCCTATCCAAACCATGGCATATCCGCAGTCTTCCACGATTATCCGGCATGCTTCGTCCAGATACATCGACTCGTCCGCCGCGCGCACGAGAGCTTGGTTGCTCTCGCTGAGAGCCTCGAGAATGCGATTGAGCTTTACGAGCTCACTCTCGGCCCGCTTGCGCTCGGTGATGTCGCGGCTGAAGGAGGCAATGCGCACGACTTGATCGTGGTCGTCAAGTTCAGGACAGAACGTGTGCAGAAAGGCCATGCCCGCCCGCTCGTCTTCGAACTCGAGAGGTTGGCGGGATTCGGCGACCTGCCTCAGGCGCTCAAGGCGCCTGGCGGCCAGCTCGGCGGGCAGGACTTCGTTGAGGTGTTTCCCGATGATCGCCTCGAAGGATTCTCTCATTCTTTCCACCGCTATCGCGTTGGCTGCGAGGATCACGCCGTCCGGGCTGAACAGCCAGATGGACTCTGTCGTCGCGTCCAATATGGTTCGCAGAGTCGCTCCGCTTTGCCTGACCCTCTCCTCGGCCTGCCTGCGCTCGGTCACGTCTTCGAAGACCGTGTAGACCTGGTAGGGTTTGTCCTCGCCGGGTTGGAAAAGCGGCACGGCCTGGACATTGATCAGCCGGTACTCAGACTCCCGGGGGTTATAGACCTGCATAAGCACGTCGCGAATCTGCTGCCCCGTGGACAGAGCGACCATCGCAGGATGCTCGATGCCTGGAAACGGGGAACCATCCTCGCGGAGCGTCTCATGCTCCACCTCAACGGAACTCGAGCCCAGAAAGTCCTCTGGACTCCTTCCCAGAATCCGCTCGGCGGCTGGGTTCATCGACAGAATAGTGCCGTCCGCATCCTGGTGCACCACTCCTTGCATCATGGTGGCGTGCAAGAGTCGGAAGTGCTCTTCACTCTCTCGCAGCGCTTCCTCGGCCTGCTTCATCGAGGTCAAGTCGATGCTTGTCATCCCCAGGCCTGTGACCTGCCCAGCCGCGTCGCGCATCGGCTCGTAGTGCAGATCAAGAAACATCGGCTTGCCGAGGCGAGTCAGCCAGAGCTGCACGCGCGCCTCCGCCCCGCTGTCGATGACCTCACGCTTGATGGCGGTCAAACGGTCCGCGTCCTCGGGGAACAAGTCGCCGTCGGTCTTGCCCACGATTTCCTCTGGCCCCGCGGTCCGCTGGTTGTAGGCCCAAACGTAGCGTAGGTCCAGGTCCTGGATGGCAACCGATACCGGGGCGTCCTTGAGTACAAGCCGGAACCGCTCCTCGCTCAGCCGCAGGGCCTCCTCGGCCTGCTTGCGAGGGGTGGTGTCATTGAACAAGATGCCGACCTGTCGGCTCTCGGGTCCACCGACGCGGAAGGCAGAAACATCATAGAAGCGACCCAGGGGCGTAGATAGCGCCTGAAGACGAGCTGGCTCGCCCGTCAAGGCGACCTTCCCGTAGCACTCGTACCAATACTCGTCATTGTCCGGGGCGAGCTCGCGCATGAGCTTGCCCTCCACCGCACGCAACCCGGTCTGCTCTTCGAATCTGGGGTTGGTCTCCAGGAAACGATAGTCCACAGGATTGTCGGCCTCGTCAAAGAGGACTTCGATGACGCAGAACCCCTCGATGAGCGTGTTGAACAAGTTTCGATAGCGCTCTTCAGCCTGGCGAGCCGCCTGCTCGCTCTCTGTCAAGGCCTCTTCCGCGCGCTTCCGCTCGGTGATATCCACAAACGCTCCGACGCAGCCGCGCACTTGACCTTGGGCGTCCCTCAGCGGACTGGCATTGCCGAGCATGGTCATGAGCCCACCACTCGGGAGGAGCACTTCGAGTTCAGAGTTGCGAATGTCAGCCCCTCGCGCGGCTGCTTCCTGCATTGGCAGCTCGTCCGGCATCAACTCACGTCCTCGTTGAAAGAAACGTCGGGTAGTGTCCTGCTCGCCGGGTGCAGGACCGGCCGAAACATTCTCTCGCGCGCGCGCTTCGTAGAACTCGTTGGCCGTCTCGTTCCCAGTGATCTGCATGCACTCGGGGTCGTGGGCCACCCAGATGGCCACCGGCACCGTGTCCATCAACCTCTCGAGCTCCTCGACCCTCTGACGCATCTCCTCATGAGTAAGGGCTTGCGCGTCCTCGAGCGCCTGCGCGTGGGTCGTCATGAGGCCGAGTTTCATGCTTTCAGCTTCCAGTTGCCGGATCGCGGCGTCAGGGGAAGTCGACAATTGCTCTCGTTCGGACTCGTCGCCGACCCCCACGAAGAACGTGAGCGAGACCCGCGTCCTACCCTCGGGCTGACGGAACACGTGTACTTGATCG
This sequence comes from Actinomycetota bacterium, assembly GCA_003157225.1. The sequence continues at coordinate 18,173 of PMIZ01000240.1, forward strand.
GCGAGGGAGACCATGAGGGGCAGGCCCAAGCCCCGGCGCCGGTGATCATCATCCTTGCAGAGGCCGGGCTGAAAGGCGCCGTCATTGGTGATCTCGACGATCACTCGGTCCGAAAGCAGCCAGGCGGCTAGCTCGACCGCGCTTGCAGCGTGCTCGATGGCATTCGCGGACGCTTCAGACACGGCCACCTGGAGATCAAAGACCCGAGCACCGGGAAGCTCAGCGGCATGCCCGACCTCTTCCACGAGACGTCGGATCTTGGAAAGCTGCGAAAGGTCGGCCGGGATGACAAGGCGGAAGAACCGGCCCCGCTGTTTCGATCCGGATGCCTCAGGCATCGCGTCCTACGCTGCGAGCGCGGCCATGGCTTGGTCGGCATCACAAAACACGCGAAAATCAGAGGTGGCAGCAAGTCCTACGATTTCAAAGAGGCGAATGAGGTTCGGGTTGGGAGCTATGACGCCGAGCCAGCCTTTGCCACGCAGCTCCCGGACGGTGGAAAGAAGGACCGAAAGGCCACCGCTATCGAAGTAGGGGCAGTCACTGAGATCTATGAGAAGACATTGGCCGCCAGCCGCCAGCGCCCTGCGGACGGACTCCTTCAGGAAGGAGGCGTTCGAGTGGTCCACCTCCCCGGTCGGCTTGAGCACCGGCACGCCAGATAGGGCAGACTCGAGAACCGTCATGTTTCACCCAGCCGATAGAGGTAGAAGCATTAGGTATTCTATCAGCAAGACACCAACGGCCCGCAGAAACTCGGTGAGCCAACGGAGGATGACTACGGCAGCCCGAGTTTGGCTCGTGCTGCCTTGAAAGCCGCTACCACGTCGGCGGGTACCCCCGACTGGCAATCGCCGAAGATCTCATTGCCTTCCACCGTCGTCATTCGCACGTCGTCGGCGGTGGCCGTAGCCACCAATAGGGAGACGGGGTCGAGCGCCCTGGCGTCCGCCCGCCGGGCATCGAAAGCCCGGCCGGGCAGTTGCACGGCTATGATGTCGGCGAGCTTGCCGGGCTCAAGGCTTCCGACCAGGCGGTCCCAACCAACAGCTCGGGCGCCATCGAGTGTGGCCATGCGAAGAACGGTCTCGGGAGTGAGAGCCAGTGGTGCTGTGGGAGAGGCTTCCGCGGAAGCGGACGCTGTCGCGCGCCCGCCGGCGCGCGCGCCGAAAGCCGCGCGCGCTCGGCTCGCCGCGAGGGCCGCCCGCATCTCGGCGAACATGTCCAAGCTGTCGTTCGAGGCCAAGCTGTCGGTTCCCAGTCCGACCGTCACCCCAGCCGCCATCATCTCGGCCACCGGCGCAATGCCGCACTGTAGCCGCTGATTCGATCGCGGGCAGTGAGCCACCACCGCCTCACTCGCGGCCAACGCGGCGATGTCGTCGTCGTCGAGTTCGACTGCGTGAACCACCAGAGTTTCAGGGCCAAGCGCGCCCGTCTGGGCGACGTACTGCAGCGGCCTCTGGTGCGGCGGCCTCCACCGCTGGCCGGTCCAGAGGTTGGCGGTCTTGTAGGCGGTGGCGATGGCGCTCTTGCCTCGGGTCAGCAGCTCCACTTCGGCTTGTGACTCAGCCACGTGAGTGGCGAGACGCAGACCCTCGCGGCGCGCGAAGCGCGCCGTCTCCCGATAGAGCCGGGCGGATACCGAGTAAGGAGCGTGCGGCGACACTCCGGCCTCCACCGCGGGTCCATGCTCGCCGCCGTCGCCGGGGGCGCCGCTCATGGGAGCGCCACCCGCGCCGGCTCCGGCCTCTCGCCGGGTTCGCTCGAGTCCCGCTTCCAAGCCCTCCATGATCGCGGGCAGTTGGGCGTCGTCGAGGCCGAACACCTCCAGGTAGATTCGGGCGCGCAGCCCCGCCGCGGCGGCTGCGCGCACCACCGCCAGGCCGTCGTACGCGGTGTCGCCGAACGAGGTGATGCCGCAACGGGCAGCCTCGAAGGCGCCCCAGAGCGCGGAGGCCGCAAGGTCGGGTTTGTCGAGCTTGCGCCGGGCCATCAGCAGGTTGAGCATCCAGCGGCCGAACCCGGACGGGCGGGCGAACCCCCGCAGCACGGACAATTCCAGGTGAGTATGGCTGTTGACGAAGCCGGGAAGCAACGCGCAGCCGGGGAAGGTCCTCACTTCGTCGCCCTCATACCGGGCCCGCTGCTGCGCGGCGGGCCCCACCTC
>PMIZ01000185.1 GCA_003157225.1 Actinomycetota bacterium
GCCGGGGCTGTCAGATCCGCTTTCAAGGCCGCCGCGTACATCTAGACCCTTCCGCTGGCGTCACACCTCGATCTTCACGGCCGCCCGGTCTGACTCCCGGGCGGCCGCGCGAAGCTGGCCCGACTTGATGGTCAACACTGCCGCGATGCCGGCCACGGCCATCCCGCCCACAATCAGCGCCGACCATGTGAAGGTGTCGTTTGCGGGGAAGAGCTGGGTCTGGACGCCATTCGAGGTGGTCACCGGCACGGCGACTTGGCGCAACGTGAGTACGTAGCCCACCGCCGCAGAGGCGATGGAACAGCCGGTCCCCGCAGCCATGTTGTAGATGGTGCTGAGCAAGATGCCCTGCTCCGGAGCCACCGCTTCGGCAGCGACGGCATAGCTCGCCGACCCCGCGAGAGCAGCAGGCACCCCGGTGGCCGCCATCCATAAGAGAGTGAGCCATATCGATCCGTGCGCGAAAGCCAGACCGAAGCCGCTGAGGCCGAACATCATGCCCAGTAGCATGGTCCACTTGGCGCCCAGCCTTCGCATCACCGGGGTCGCGGCGGTAGAGGCGAAGCACATGACCGTGGCGGGTACGGCGAGCGCAAGCGAGACCACGAACATGCTCCTGCCAAATCCGAACCCGGAGGCAACTGGCGTTTGGAACAGATAGGGGATCGCTGCCGCGGGGACGAGGAGGCCTATCGATATGGCCAACCAGACTACGCCTCCCTGCCAGGCCCCCATCCGTCTGAGAACTCGCAGATCGATAAGGGGCGCCCGGCGGCGCAATTCCCACAGCACCCACAGGACTAGCACCACGACCCCCGGAAGAAGCAGCCCCAGCAGCCTCGTGCTCCCCCATCCCCAGGAGTTGGCCTGACTCAGCGGCAGCAACAGCAGCACCGTCCAGGCGACAAGCCCAACGCAGCCGACGTAGTCCACCGAAACGCCTTTGGTGCGCTTGGTTTCCTTGATGAAGACGAAGGTCAACAGCAGGTCGACCGCGCTTGCAGCGGTCAAGATCCAGAACAGGGTGCGCCAATCGCCTCCGCTCCTCCATATCAACCCACTCAAGAGGTACGCGAGCACTGCGCCCAAGCCCATCGCCAGAACGATCATGCTCATGGCCCGACGCATGGGCTCCCCTCGCCAGTTGTTTGCGATGATGCCGATCGACAGCGCCTGTATGGCCATGGACACGCCTTGGATGACACGGCCGGCGATAAGAAGCGTGAGATCGGTGGAGAGAGCCGCCATAAGACTGCCGGCGAGAAGCAGGGCAAGAGCCACGGTGAGCATCCGCCGATTACCGACGATCGCGCCCAAGGCCGCCGCGACTGCCCCCACGCCGGTGGCGATGACATGGAAGCCCGCCATGGTCCAGACGACCTGGTTGACCGGCCGGCCGAATTCCACCGACAGCGAGACGATCTGCGGGAACATGCAGACGCTTGCGATGTTGGCCAGCACCGTGCCGAGCATCAACGTTGCCACAACCACCCGGCCGCTCTTGCCGAGGTCGGACGTCGAGACCGAAGCCGCAGCCAGCCGCTCCCTTTGTGGGCCGGTCACGCTACTGACGACGCTACACCAGCTCGAGCTCGGTGCGCTTGATCACGTCGTCCTGTAGCCCCTTGTGGAGCTCGACGAAGTAGGCGCTGAAGCCCGCGATGCGGACCACCAGGTCCTTGTGGGCTTCGGGGTGCACCTGTGCATCCTTGAGCATCTCGCTGCTCGCGATGTTGAACTGAAGCTCCATGCCATCGAGGTCGAAGTAGGTCTTCACGAGCGCGATGAGCTTGTCCTTGCCCCCGCCCTCGAGCGACTTCGGATGGAACTTCATGTTGAGCAGAGTCCCGTTGCCGCTGTTGCGATGGTCGATCCGGAGAGCGGACTTCAAGGTCGCGGCGGGTCCGCAAACATCCATGCACTGGATGGGCGAGATGCCGTCGGAAAGTGGCTCGCCCGTCCTGCGGCCGTCGGGGGTTGCCCAGGTCATCCTGCCCCAGGCAACATGAGTGGCTACGGGATAGAGCCCCGCCTGCCAGTGATTGCCGCGAGGACCGACGCAGGATCTCACCTTCTCGGTGATGACCTTCGACATCCATTCGGCTATCTCGTCGGGGTAGTCGAGGTCGTTGCCGTAGTGAGGGATCTCTTTCATGATCCGTTGGCGAAGCGGCTCGTGCCCCTCCCAGTTAGCCATGAGTGCGTCGTAGAACTCACGGCCGGTGCAGAGCTTCTTGTCGAAGATCATGTACTTGATGGCCACCAGGCTGTCGGTCGCGGTGCCGATGCCGACGCCCGCGAACCCGGTGCCATTGTATGTGGCGCCGCCGTACATGACGTCCTTGCCACTCTCCATACAACCGTCCATGGTCGCGGAGACGATGGGAAGGGGCATGTTGTAGCGCGCGACGTATTCGCGAACGCTGGTGAAGCTGACGTGCCAATCGATGAAGTACTCGATCTGTCGCTTGGTGGCTTCGAGTACCTCATCGAAGCTCTTCATGTCGTAGAGGTAGCCGGTCGGAAGACCCGTCTGATGTTGGGGGGTGCCGTCGAAGTTCGGCATCGGGTTCTCGCCGTTGTTGATCGCGAGGAGAACGGCGCCGGGGATCCTCCAGAACGTCTCCTGCCCGGGACCGCCGTTCGCGGGCCAGTCGTCACCGCAGCCTCCTGGTTCCACACACCCGATCAGGCAGTAGTTGCGGGCGGATTCGAGGGAAAGCCCGCGGTCCAACAGCGCTGGGATTATCACCTTGTCGCTCTCGAAGGTCGGCACGCCGCCGCAGGCCTTGGTGCTCTCGACTGCTATGTCCCAGAGCAGGTCGGGTGTGCCCTCGTGGACCCGCAAAGACATGGGGGGATCGTGGAGAATGAGGCGGCGCGCACATTCGAGCAGCATGTAGGTAACCTCATTGGTGGCGTCGGCGCCGTCCTTCTTCACACCACCAACCGTGATGAGCTGGCCAGTGGTGTAGCCCCCCGCGGCCATGGTGGCGATCTCGGGCCAGATCTTGTTCATCTCGGCGATCTTGAGACAGAAGAGATCGAGGATCTCCTGCGCGCGCTCACGGGTGATCCTGCCGGCGGCGAGATCGGCTTCGTAGAAGCTGTTCAGGTACTGATCCACGCGACCGAAGGTGAGACCATGAAGGTTGCCATCGAGAGAGAGGGCGATCTGGTAGAGGAACAGACCCTGCACGGCCTCCTGGAAGGTGCGCGCCGGGTTCTCCATTATCCAGTCAAGCCCTTCCGCCATCTGGAGGAGCTCGGCTCTGCGGCCCTGGTCGGCGCACTCCTCAGCTTGCCGGCGGCATTCGGCTGCGTAGCGTTTCGACAACGTGATGGTGGCGTCGCAGACGACGGTCACAGCGTAGTAGAACTGCTCACGCTCGGCGCTATCGCCGTACAACCTGCCCCTCATCCCCTCGATCTTCTCGAGCGCCTCGTTCTTGATGGCTAAGAAGCCTTTGCGGATGGCCTTATCGTAGTTGGTGCAGAAGTGACCCACGGGTCCGCCGCCAGTGTGCTTGACGCCGAAGGTCACGACGCCGTTGCCGACGATGTCGCGGAACTCGGGGGGCAGGGCGTCGTCGTTCAGACGGCTCAGATCGTTCCTCGACCAGAAGTCCTCGAACCGCATGACATAGTCCATGTCTTCTTGATCCATGTCGTAGGGGTCGAGGTCACGGCTTTGGAACACGCCGCTCCTGATCTCATCGAAGAGCCAGCCGATCGCGTACTCGGGGTAGAGTGCCGATCCGTGATAGGTGGAGGTCAACTCGCCGACTATGACCTCGTCCTCATGCACGAGCACGGGCATTTTCTCGCAAAGGTGCTGAAGGTTTCTCGCCCTCTTCAGCATCGGCGGAATGGTCGTATTGTTCTGATAGAACTCGGTAACGAGCTTGAACCGCTCTATGCAGACCTTCGGCTTGGTATCCCGGTACCTCTGGCGCACGCGGGCTACGCGTGGTGTGACAGGAGAGAACTGGTACATTCGCATCATCCTTCTTAGAACAACCTAGTGCACCTGCACGGTCAACCCGTATTCTTCCAGGATCGCCTTGAGTTCCCCGATCCTCTTGTCGGACGGAGCGGCTGCTTCAAGGATCGAGCCGTCGTGCTTGATCCGCTCCAACTTCGGAACGCCCAGTGCATGGTACGGCAGCAGCTGTACAAATGTCACCGCCTCGCCGAGATCCGCCACAAACCTGCCGGTGGCCCGGAGATTCTCTCCGGAGTCATTGAACCTGGGAATCACGGGGATCCGAACCTGTAGCTTGCCTCCGCCGGCCGCGATCCTGCGGGCATTCTCGAGGATGCGTTCGTTGGGTACCCCGACGACGGCCTTGTGTGTGTCGCTGTCCATGTTCTTCAGATCGAGGAGAAACAGGTCGGTATGGGGGAGTGCCCTCTCGATGACATCCCACGGCGCGAAGCCGGTGGTGTCAAGTGCGGTGTGTATTCCCTGCCCCTCGAACGCTCTCAGCAGGGCCAGCGTGAACTCCGACTGTGAGAAAGGTTCCCCGCCCGAGATGGTGACACCGCCACCGGACTTGTCGAAGAATGGTCTGTCGCGAAGCACCCGGTCGACCACTTCGGCAAGCGTGTACTTCTTGCCCCACATGGAAAGCGCTCCTGACGGACACTGCTCGGCACACACACCGCAGTCGTCGCACTTGCTCCAGTCGACCTGGATGAGCCGCACGCCGTCGCCCGCCCCGGTCGAATCCGAGATCTCCCCGGGGCCTATCGCGCCTTTGGGACAGCACGCCAGACACGCGCCACACAATTCCGTCCCAACGCACTTCCGAAAACGCCATGAGAGTTGGATATCGAAACGCTGAGATTCGGGGCTGTGGCACCACGGACAGTGCAGCGGACAGCCCTTGAGAAATACGGTCGTCCTGATCCCGGGACCGTCTTGGACCGAGAAGCCTTGAATATCGTAGATCGTCCCGATCAGTTCGCTGTTCACGGGCGATTCATCTGGAGAGTGGTCGGTCTCAGACGACATTATCGGTCCTGCTGATGATGTCGTTCTGCATCCTCTCGCTGAGCTCGACGAAGTAGGCCGAGTAGCCGGCGATGCGGACGACGAGGTTGCGGTAGGCCGCGGGTTCCCTCTGCGCGGCTCTCATGTCATCCGAGCTGACGACGTTGTACTGGACCTCCATCCCGCCCCCATCGAAATATGCCTTGGTCACGTCCCTCAGCTTCGCGTCGCCCTCCGCACCCCTGAGGGCGGTCGGGTGGATCTTGAGGTTGAGGGCGATACCGTCCAGGAAGTGGTGGTGGTCGAAGCAGAGCTCGGAGCCGAACACGCTGGTGGGACCGTGCAGGTCTCTGCCTTGCGCCGGCGAGGCCGCGTCGGCAATAGGTTCGCCGGTGCGCCGTCCGTCGGGGGTCGCCCAGGTGCGCGTGCCTTGCGCGACATGGTCGGCCGCACCGTACAGGCCCGACTTGTAGGACCTGCTCCTCTCGCTGTACATGCGGCTGCAGGCGTCGACGTAAACGTCGCAGATCCACTTCATCTGCTCATCTGCGTACGGGTCGTTGTTTCCGAAATGCGGAACCTCGCTCAGGATCTTCTGTCGTAGGGGCTCGTGGCCCACCCAGTTCGCCATGTAGGCGTCGTAGAGCTCTCGGGCGGTGCAGAGCTTCTTGTCGAAGATCATGTACTTCATGGCCACCAGGCTGTCCGTGGCGGTGCCGATGCCGACCCCGGCGAAGCCGGTGCTGTTGTACGTCGCGCCGCCCCACATGACGTCTTTGCCGCTCTCCATGCAGCCGTCGATGGTGGCCGAGGCGAGGGGGAGGGGCATGTAGTGGCGGGCGACGGTCTCGCGCACGCTCGTAAAGGACACGTGCCAGTCGATGAAATGCTCGATCTGCTTCTTGGTGGCGTCTAGCACCTCGTCGAAGCTCGTCATGTCGTAGAGGTAGCCGGTCG
>PMIZ01000307.1 GCA_003157225.1 Actinomycetota bacterium
CCACGGAGGCGCCGACGACGACCACCACGGAGACCGCGGGGCCGACCACGACCGTCAAGGGAAGCGAGGCTACCACCACGACCACCACAGAGGCGCCATGGCGCCCCGCGGATCTGCAGCCGATGGGCACTCTGGACAATGAGGGACAATGGTCCCCGTACTTGACGGACTCCTCCGGCCGCACCGTGGGCTACCGCACCGCCCTGCAACCGGACAAGAAACGTGGCTTCGCAGTCGCTGCGATCGTGGCCATGGACATGCGGTACGTCAGACTCCATTTCGTGCTGGGCTACAACGAGCCGAAATCCGACGTCAAGATCGATCGTCCCGGCACCATCCCGGAGGCCGACCTGAAGCCAGGGCGTCTTCTCGGGGCTTTCAACGGTGGCTTCCAGGCCGAGCATGGAGCTTTCGGAGCGATGCAGGACGGGATCGTCGCCCTGCCGCCGCGGCCCGGCTTCGGCACCGTGGTGATCTACAGCGACGGCCGGGTGGCCATCGGGGCGTGGGGAACCGACATCATGCCCTCGAGCGGCATGGAGTCGTGGCGCCAGAACGGCCCGCTGGTCATCTCGCAGGGCCACCTGGATCCAAAGGTGGAGAGCGGCGACCCGCAGGTCTGGGGGTTCGTCTACGGCGGGGGAGTCGCGGCTTGGCGTTCGGCGATAGGCATCAGCAAGGACGGTCGCACGCTGTACTCCGTGGTGGGCCCCAGTCTGACCATCCAGTCGTTGGCCGATACGATGATGCAAGCGGGGGTATGGCAGGGCTTTCAACTTGACATCAACCACGCTTGGACCCGGTTTGACAAAGTCGTGGTCAAGAAAGGCAAGCTGGTGGCCCAGCCGGTGATGGACGGTATCAATCAGGACAACCGGTTGATCCAGGGCTACAAGCGGGACTTCTTCTACNNTCTTCTACCTGACGGGTAGCTGAGAACGCTAGCGAGCCGCCGGACAGGACAGCGCCCCCCGCCTCCTATCCGATCAGCGTCGCGAGCACGAACAGGCCTACGAAACAACCGCCGGCCGCCCAACTCACCGGGTCCTTGAGCGCGAAGACGATGGGATCGTCGTGCATATCTCCGCGATGTGCGATCAACCACGCCCTGCTGATCCAAAACAGCAGCACAGGGCAGGCCAACCAGATGAGCCTGGGTGACCGGTAGAGCTGAGTGGTTGGACTGTCGTTGACGTAGAGGGCGAGCACGAGGATCGCGATGTACCCTGCAGCGACCCCCATGGTGGAGACCACTTCCAGGTCCCCGCGGACATAGCCTCGACCGCGGATGCGTTCGCCATCGCCGTTGGTCGCGATCTTCAACTCGCAGTACCGCTTGATGAAGGCCAGGCTCAGGAAGAAGAACATCGAGAAGGCCAGCAGCCAGAAGGACGGCTGCACGGAGATGGCGGCGGCCCCGGCGGCGACGCGCAGCGTGTAGAGGGCGGCCAGCGTCAGGACGTCCAAGACGGCAAGCCGCTTGAGGCGGAACGAGTAGGCAAGCGTCAGCACGAGGTAGGTCGCCAGACACCCGAGAAAGAACGGGGGCATGAAGAAGCCGGCAAGGACGCAGGCGGCGATCAGCAGTGCCGGCCAAGCCATCCAACCATCGACCAGACCAAGATCTCCGCTGGCAAACGGGCGCTTCCGCTTGAGCGGATGATGGCGGTCGTCGGCCACGTCGGCAAGGTCGTTGAGCACGTACACACTCGAGGCCAAGAGGCAGAACACGACGAGACCCAGCAATGCGTGGCCAAGGCTGGCAAGGTTGCGGTAGTCGTGCGCGGCGAACAGGGGCACCAAGAGGAGCAGGTTCTTGACCCACTGGTGGGGGCGGAGTGCCCTTGCCAGCGACCCCAGTCTCGATCGGCGGTGGTCCTCGATCACGTGCGTTACGGCGCCCTGAGCACGCGCCCGCGCGACCAGCCGCGGCGACCCACCGACAACGTAGGCCTGCCGGGCCCCTCGCCAGACGGGCAGGTCGGCCGCATGATTACCTACATAGTCGAACCCGCGTTCGCCGTACCGGCTCACGAGTAGATCGCGCTTGCGCTCCGACTTGAGATTGATGTCGCCTTCGGTGGCGAGAACCTCGTCGAACAGCCCAAGGTGGCGCTGAACAGCGTCCGCGAGCAGGCGATGACTGGCCGTGGCCAGCACGAGCCGCCGGCCTTGTTGCTTTTCTTCGCGAAGCCACGCGACCAGGTGCTCGTTGTAGGGCAGAGAGGCGGGGTCGATGACGCATTCCTCGGCCAAGCATGCCTTGAGGGCGCTCCTGCTGCCGCTCGACCGAGCCAGCAGGCGAAAGACCCGAAGGGGATGCCGGGCGGCAAGTTGGTTCGCCGTCTCGAGAAGCAAGTCGGTCTTGATAAGCGTGCCGTCTAGGTCGACGACGAGTGGCGCTGAGAAATCGGTCACTACCACACGTCCAGGAGCGTTGGTCGGTAGGCTCCAGTCAATCACATGCCGGACTGGTAGACTATAGCGCCATGCAGGAGATGAATCGCAGGACCTTCCTCCTTGCTGCGGGCAAATGGGTGGCGCTCGCCGCGATTGCGGGTACCACTCCCGCGTTGTCCGCGTGCGGACACCTCCTAGCCTCCCCGGACACTCAGGGCCAGACCGCCGAGACCGGTGAGGCCGGCAGCACCACCACATCGGTCGCCGTCTCCGCGTCTGCGACGGTTCCCCCGGCTACGGCGACCAGCGTCGCGGAGGCGAATTCCTCCACCACGGCGACAACGCAGCTGGTCCCTCCCGACCTGGCGGTCTTCACCGGCGAACAACCCGACCTCAACGTGCGGGCTGCCATCGCGGCACTGGGCGGCATGGGACGTTTTGTGAAGAGCGGTGCCAAGGTGGTCGTGAAACCGAATGTGCTCACCGGGCGGCCGCCCGAAACCGCCACCACCACGAATCCCACGGTCATGGCCACGATCATCCGCATGTGCTTCGAGGCCGGGGCCGGCAGCGTGACGGTGTTCGACAATCCGACGGTCAGTCCGCGACCCGCGTTCGAGACCTGCGGTCTCGCCAAAGCCACAGCCGAAGCGGGAGGCACGCTCAAATACCTCAGCAGCCGGGACTTCGAGAAAGTCGATATCCCCGAGGGCAAGATCCTCACTTCTTGGCCACTCGTCAGGGACGCGCTCGAGGCCGACGTGTTCATCAACGTTCCTATCGCCAAGACCCATTCGGTCACGACCCTGACGATGTCGATGAAGAACCTCATGGGCATCATGGGCGGTTCCAGAGGCAGCATCCACACCGATATCGCGACCAAGCTGGTGGACGTCAACACCTTGGTGAAGCCCCATCTCGTCATCCTGGACGCCTACCGCGTCCTCTTCCGCAACGGGCCCACCGGGGGCAACCCGGCCGACGTCAAGATGCCCAAGACGGTGGTGGCCGGCACCAGCCAGGTGTCGATAGACGCCTACGGTACCGGCTTCTTCGGGATGAAGCCCACCGACATCGACTGGCTGGTGGAGGCTTCCGAACGGGGACTCGGCGAGATCGACCTCAGCAAGCTCAATATTCAGAAAGGCACCGCCTGACATGAGGCGGCCGGGCCGGTTCCCGCCGAATGGCTAGCAGGCTGCTGAGAAACGACGTTTCGCCGGGTGCCCACCGTGGGCGTGGGCGCGATGGGCATGCGCAGGACGAGGACGCAAAGAGCGCGAATAGCAGCGCTATTGGCGCGACTGAGGACGAAGTATTGAGCCGCACAGCGCGTTCTGGGGGCCGGGACTTCGTTTCTCAGCAGCCTCCCAGCACCCGCCGGGCTCGCGGTGCAGCCAAACGGCCGCTGTCCGTACACCGCTTCAGACGCGTCTTCCAAACGGTGTTCCTGCTTCTCTTCCTGGCTCTTCTCACGCTCACGGTCTGGCCGGTCGGAAGCCTTTTTCTCGGCGGCTTTCTGCTCTCCGACCCCTTGCTGGCGATCAACTCTCTGGCCAACGGAGTGATCAAATGGGAGCTACTGCTGGCCATCCCCGTGATCCTCAGCCCCCTCTTCGTCGGACGGGCCTTCTGCGGCTACGTGTGCCCGCTGGGCTTCATGGTCGAGCTCTTCGGGCCGCGACGTGAACGCCACCCCGGTGCTCGGACGCGCAAGATTCTGCGGCGGGTGCCTCTGTTCGGCCTCGTGGTGATAGTCATGCTGATCCTGCTGGGAAGCGCCGCCTTCCTCGTGTTCGATCCCCTGTCGATCTTCACCCGGTCCGCCACCACCCTGGTCTACCCGGCGCTCAATCGCGGGTTCACGCTGGCCGGGGATCTGCTCTACAAGGTGCCGCCGTTTCGCGGCGCCGTGGATGCCGTCACCAACTTCCTTACCGGTCGCATCGTCTTCTCGCAAGGGCTCGCATACAAATTGCAGCTGGTGATCCTGATCATGCTCGTGGGGATCCTGGCCATCTCGTATCTGGAGCGCCGGCTCTGGTGCCGGCACCTGTGTCCCCTGGGCGCCCTTCTGGGCCTGGTCGGAAGAGGAGCCATCTTCGGCCGAGTCGTGGACGCGGACAAGTGCTCCTCCTGCGAGGCTTGTGCGGCGAAGTGCCCCATGGATGCCATCCGGGACGAGGGTTGTTCCACCGACACCTCGCGGTGCCAGGGAGGGCTGGAGTGCAAGGACGCCTGTCCGCAGCAGGCCATCCGCTGGGGCTACAAGCCTCGCCGGCAATACGAGTACGACCCCAGCCGGAGGGCGCTGCTCAAGGGCGCGGGCCTGGCCTTCATCGGAGGCTTCTTCCTGCTTACCGGACTGGGGCGCATCCAGCGAAACTCCCTGCTCATCCGGCCGCCGGGAGGGCGCAACGAGCAGGACTTCCTTGCCACCTGCGCGCGCTGCGGCGAGTGCATGAAGGTTTGCCCGAACAACGCCTTGCAGCCGGCGCTCGACGAGGCTGGTCTCGAAGGTTTGTGGACGCCGACGCTCGCGCCGCGCATCGGCTACTGTGAACCGAGCTGCGTGCTCTGCTCGGAGGTCTGCCCC
>PMIZ01000078.1 GCA_003157225.1 Actinomycetota bacterium
GACCGGGCCATCATCCTCACCCTGGTGCTTACCGGCCGCCGCCGCGCCGAGGTCTTTCGCATGACCGCTGGCGATCTCAACTTCGAGAACGGCGTCTGCTTCTACTCTTACCGAGGCAAAGGCGGGAAGACCGGTCGCCGTGAGTTCCCCCAGCCGGCGCTGGAAGCCCTGAGAGACGCCTTGGCGGCCTTCGGGAAGGACCTTGGGGTCATGGCGCCCTCAGAGTCGCTTTGGCCCTCGCAGGCGGCAATGGACGGACGTGGGCTGACCAGCGGCACGTTCTACGGCCGGTTCCGGTGCTATCTGCAGAAGGCCAGCCTTCCTCCGTCGGGCCTTCACATACTGCGTCACACTGCAGCCAAGCTGAGACGGGACGCCGGCGAGAGTGTCGAGGATGTGTCGCGATTCCTGGATCACAGCTCGCTGGCAGTGACTTCAACGTACCTGCGTCGGCTGGAAGGTGAGGAGGACCGGGGTTGGGGGAAAGTGGCGGAGGCGATAGGCGTCCAGTAGGCCGCGTCGCTCGAAGGGACGGCGACACGAGTCCGACAGAGCCGCTGCACATGGCCGGGTGCGATCTCCTAACCAGCGAGGGGGTTACGGCCTCTTGGGCCGTATCACCCGCGCCGCGGCGTCCGCTACCCGCAGTTTCGCCCCGAAATAGAGCGGGGAGATACGTTTCACGCACAAGCACAGACCGAGGATCAAGTGATGGACATCAATCGCGCAGCACCCGTCATGGCCAAGACCGAACTGCTGATCGCCACCGACCAGCAGACTGTTTGGAATACCCTTACCGACTTCGAGAGTTGGCCGAAGTGGAGAGCAGACGTCCACTCCATCGCGCTGCGGGGGCCAGTTGCGCCCGGTTCGACGTTTGCGTGGAAGGCCGGCCCTGGGACTATCAGATCAAGGTTCGCGGAGGTGGATGCTCCGCACAAGGTCGCGTGGACGGGATCCACCTTCGGCACCAGGGCCATCGACGTCTTTCGCTTGGAGGCCCAGAACGGCGGTACGCTCGTTACGGAGGAGGAATCGTGGGACGGCGTCCTCGCGCGTTTGTTCCGTTCGCGAATGCGACGCACCCTGCAGTCGGGGATAGAGCGGGGTGTTCAGGCGTTGAAGGTCGAGGCCGAGAGACGGGCAAGGGCGAGTCCTCCGGCCTGATTCTCCGGCCGGGGTGGCAAGAGGAGCCTCGGGGAGTTCCGCCAGCCCGCGTCCGACGCGCTGAGAGCCGCGCTCACGGCCTTCGGGAAGGATCTCGGGGTCATATGGCGCGCCTTCGGAATCGCTTTGGCCCTCACAGGGGGCCGTCGATGGACGGGGCCTGACGAGTGGCACGTTCTACGGCCGGTTCCGGCGCTACCTCACGAGGGCGGGACTTCCGCCGGCCGGCCTTCATCTGCTGCGCCACACCGCTGCCAAGCTACGCCGTGACGCCGGCGAGAGCATCGAGGACGTTTCCCGATTTCTCGACCATAGCTCCCTGGCTGTCACCTCCACGTACCTTCGTTGGGTGGAAGGCCAGGAGGACCGAGGCTGGGGCAAGGTGGCCGAGGCCATCGGACTGGCCTTCTGACCGTCTCTCGAGCAGCCAGCGCGGACGGCACGAACGGCGTCGCTAGGAGATCCAGTCCATGGCGCCAGCGAGCGACCCGGCGTGACACCAAGGACAGCCGGGACTTACAACGCCCCGATTCTCTTCCTGACCATCTGATCCCGTCGACTATCAGCCCCCGGTGCTGGAGCCCAGCAGATTGGATGCCGCCGATTCTTCGCGCCCATGGCCGTTTCCCTCTCAACCTCGGCTCTTGCGCCCACCGGACTCGACGCACCATGTCGGCTGACCCCGTGGACAGCCAAACTGACAGCCAAACGGGCGAACGTCGGCGGCACATAGCGGACGTGGCGGACGACCTTTCCCAGCACACGGGCCTCTGCGGCACTTGGCGGACGACAATCTCGGGAATTCCTAAACCGTTGGTCGGGTGTTCGATTCACCCCGGGGGCACTCCAGTTCTACCTGCACATGCTGACTTTCGGTCGAGCGCCTGGGAGGGAATCCCTGACGACCATCGGTAGCTCGAGTGACGCCCCCATCTTCGTCAGGTCTTCTTCGGGCGGGTGGTTGGCAACGGCTGAATGTGACAAAGCAAGTTGGCCTGTTGCTACCCATACCCCCCGGGAGTAGATTGGATGAGCGGGGCTCACGAGCAGGGACAACACGAGTGTGAAGGGGGCTATTCCATGCGCGTCTTCATGGCCAGAGGTTCACAGGTAGGACGTGTGCTGGCAAAGAGGCGTTGGCTGTCTTTCAGCTGGCTCATCTTGTTCACGCTGGCCTTGGCGTTGGCACTCGCCACGATTCTCGCTTGGACCTCCTCCGCGCCGGCGAACCCCACGCCGCCGCTCGGCTTCCGGGCGCAGCCCACCTTCAGCGCAGGCGCTGACCATTGCATGGCCGTCAAGTCCGACAACTCTCTCGTGACTTGGGGGGCGAGCTACTGGGGCCAACTGGGCGACGGCACCACCAATGACCAGATCTACGGCACCTTCATTGGGACGGTGATCAAGTGGGCGGCCGTTGACGCAGGCTTCGGTCATTCCCTGGCCCTCAAAGTCGACGGCTCCCTTTGGGCTTGGGGATTTAACTCGCACGGCCAACTGGGCGAGGGCACCACCACCGACCGGTCCGCTCCCACCCAGGTAGGGACGGGAACCGACTGGGTGGCCGTGGCTGGTGGCGGCAGGCATTCCCTGGCCCTCAAATCGGATGGTTCCCTCTGGGCCTGGGGTAGCAACGGGAATGGCCAACTGGGCGATGGCACCACCACCGACCGGTCCGTTCCCACCCAGGTAGGGACGGGAAC
>PMIZ01000033.1 GCA_003157225.1 Actinomycetota bacterium
TCCAGGCGAACCCGGCCACCTCTCTCATCCGCCTCGGCCCCGGGATCCTCACGATGTGGCTGATCTCCGCGGTAGTCTGCGCAGCCACACAGGCGCAGTTGGCGACCCAGCCGGTGCCATTGCCGCATGCCCGATTGGGGCAATCTGATGAAGCCACGACAATCGCCCAGTGAGACCATGCCCGACGACCAGAGGCCCAGAATCGAACGGCGACCGAGTGCGGACACGGTTATCGAGAATGCGGCGCAGGTTCTCACCTGTCGTGGGGGTCCCTATCGGCTTGGAGTGATCGAGCAGGCGTGGATTGCCATCAGCGGCGAGACAATCTCGGCTGTGGGCAGCCAGGAGGCGGTTGAAACTGGCGTCGATTGCACGCACGCGGTGGCAATCGACGCCAGCCACAAGGTGGTTGCGCCTGGGTTCGTGGACTGTCATACGCATCTCGTCTTCGGCGGGTCGCGCGTGGAAGAGTACTCTGCCCGCATGACCGTGGATGACCCGGCTATCTTGGCGACTATGGGGATCAAGACCGGCATCTTGAGCACCGTTGAACAAACCCGGCGAACACCTTCAGACGTGCTGGTGCGGGCGGGCGGTGCCCGACTGGCGAGGATGCTGGCCGCCGGTACGACCACCGTGGAGAGCAAGAGCGGCTACGGCCTCTCAACGTCGTCTGAACTCAAGCTTCTCGAAGCGAACCGCACGCTGGGTGGGATGGGAGCGATCGATATCGTGTCCACCTTCTTGGGTGCTCACGGCTTCCCACCAGAGGTCGACCGGGATGACTACATCGCCACGTTGATCGACGAAATGATCCCCCGAGTTGCCGAAGCGGGACTGGCCCGGTTCGCCGATGTCTGGTGCGACGACGGCTACTACTCGGTGGCGGAGTCGAGAATGATCCTAGAAGCGGCAAGACGCTCGGGAATGGAACCCAAGATACATGCTGATGCCTATTCGTACATCGGGGGGTCGGCCCTCGCGGCAGACATGCGAATGGTCTCAGCAGACCACCTGAACCACACTCCGCGGCCGGTGATGCGTCGCCTGGCGGAGCGCAACGTCGTCGGGGTGGTCATGCCTGCGTTGGACTTCGCAGTGCGACACCGCCGTCCATTTGACGTGCGGGCCATGCTCGACGAGGGAATGACGGTCGCTCTGGCCACCGACCTGTGTCCGGGCTGCTGGGTTGAGTCGCAGCAGTTCGTGATGGCACTCGCATGTCGGACCTATGGCTTGAGTCCCGAAGAAGCCTTGTGGGCGAGCACCATGGGGGGCGCTCTGGCCCTCAATCTGCAAAAGGATCGCGGGTCCATTGAAGTCGGTAAGCTGGCGGACATTCAGATCTGGGACATCCCCAGGTATGAACACGTCATATACCGGCTGGGCGGAAACGTCGTGGGTCAAGTGCTCAAGAAAGGCAAAGTGGTTGTAGACCGGGACGAGACCTCGACGGCTTACGGTGGTGTCCCTACCACGCACGGAGAGGCTCCCGATGGCAAGTTCGACTGGGGCGACAACAGTGGCTGACTCGTCTGTACTTGCGCGCATCACAGACTCCTCCGATTCGTCAGTCGGCGGCGGCTCTGCAGCCGCGCTAGCTGGCAGCATGGCGGCAAGCCTGGCGGCCATGGTGGCCAGATTGTCTGAGAGCGGCGCGTTTGGGCTTGCCCCTGAACAGTGCCGAGCGTTGGCAGTCGAGGGAGACAGCCTGTCGCGCCAGCTTCTTCAAGGTGCTGAGGAAGATGCGCAGGCGTATGGCCTTTTGGCGGCGGCCTACCGACGAACGCAGACAGGGCCTGAGTCAGCCCGTGCGCGAGACGCAGCTATCCAGAGAGCGGCGATCGTTGCCGCCACGGTGCCACGCGACAATGCACGTATGTCTCGTCGCGTGTTGGAGCTCTGTGACCAACTGGAGGGGCGATCGAACTCCAACGCTTGCTCGGACCTTGCAGTCGCCCGGGTCTTGGCCGATGCTGCATTGTCTGGTTGTGTCTTGAACATCGTGGTCAACCTTCCACTGATCCACGATGCCGCTTTGGCGAACGAACTGAGCCAGGAGGCCACCCGACTTCGCGCAACCACATCACCTGAGCCCGAGGCCGGGTAACCGGGGAGGGAACGTGAAGAAACTCATGTGCGTGCCCAACGTGAGCGAGGGCAGAGACCACGACAAGATCGATCTGCTTGTCGCAGCCATCACGCAGAACTCGGACGTCAAGCTTATCGACCTCTCCGTGGACAGCGACCACAACCGGTCGGTGTTCTCGTACTTGGGCGATCCTGAGCACATCCTTGCGGCTACGAAACGACTTGCCGAGTCGGTCTTCTCGCTGATTGACATGAGTGTGCACACGGGGAGCCATCCGCGTCAGGGAGCACTCGATGTGGTCCCTTTCATCCCCGTTAGCGGGATGACTACGGAAGAAGCGCTGCCCATCGCCCGGGACTTCGGCCGATTCGTGGGCGATCAGGGCATTCCCGTCTACTACTACGAGGATGCGGCCACTCGTCCGGAACGCATCAGCCTCGTCGACGTGCGTGCAGGCGAATACGAAGGGCTCCCGCAGAAACTGAAAGACCCTGCATGGAAGCCCGATGAGGGGCCCGCGGTCTTCGTTCCCGCCGTCGTCAGCGTCCAGGTGGCTGTTCGCTTCCCTCTTGTCGCCTTCAATGTGAACCTGCGAACCGAGGACCTTGCCATAGCCAAGCGTATCGCCAAGGCCGTGCGCAATCGGGATGGCGGCTACCGGTTCGTGAGGGCTATCGGCCTCGACCTGCGTGGCACGGGAACGGTGCAGGTCTCCATGAACCTGATCAACTACTCGCACACGCCGCTGCCCCGCGTGCTTGAGACCATCCGCTCCGAGGCTTCGCGGTATGGGGTAGGCATAGCAGGCGCGGAACTCGTCGGCCCTGTGCCGATCGGGGCTCTTGAAGAAGTCGTCAGGTACTACCTGCAGGTACACGACTTCTCTTCTGAGCAGATCATCGAGATGAATATGTGATAGGCGACAGCATCCTGTCAGGTTCTGGCAACTGGCCTGGCCGGCTTGTCTCCAACGCGCTCTCCCACTCCGGCTTGGCCAGAAAAGAGCCGCCCCATCTCAGAAGCCACGCATCCTAGTGTTCTGCGTCATAAGTTA
>PMIZ01000045.1 GCA_003157225.1 Actinomycetota bacterium
CGCTCCTCGGGCTGTCGCTTCCAGCGGGGCGCTTTGCGGGCGGGAAGAGTCGTCGGCACGGGTTCCTCCAAATATCTGACCGGTCAGTTAGTAAAGTAAACCCGTCGGGGCCGACTGTCAAGCGGGATTTCGGGAGAGGGCAGCAGGCGAATAGCGGGTACGCGAAATGCGATCAGGAGCCGGAGGGGTTTGTGGGGCGACTCGAAGCGCGCGGTCGCCGGAGTGCTTGGGACCAGGAAGCCGCGCCTGGGCATCCCCTGGCCCCCCGGTCAGATACAATCCCCAGAGTCCGCAGGCCGACTGATGGCCGTGTCGCTTACCTCGCGCCATTGCATGAGCATGACGCTCGTCCTGGCCCACAAGGTACGGCATGGCCCCCCTTTCGAGGCCAGCGCCCAAAGCGAACACTATTTTGTTGCTTTCGGGCGAAAAGTCAGCCTAGTCTCCGGCTACAGGTGGCGCTGTGGTGGTGCTACCTGAGTAGATATAACTAACAAACATTTCCTGCGCCCTGACCATGGGTTCCCATGCAGGGTCGCCAGGCCCCAGAAACAATCCAGCGCCCCTTCCGCTCCTATGCGGGGGGGTATTGGTTTGTATTGCGGTTGCATTTTCCTCGCGCGGGTGCCCGGTCTTGATCGGGGGCGAGGGTTCCTGGCGTTCGTGAAAGCTGAGGAGAAAACCGCCATGTCGCGATGTGTCGGCGTCGGGGAGTCAAGGGGTCGATGGACGTTGACGGAGGCGATGCCTGCGGGTATTCACCGTACAGTGGGGAGGCGCATGAGGCAGAAGAGCAGAAGGATCGGGAGGGCGTTCATCGCCGTTCTTGTGCTGATGCTGTCCCTCGTGTCGCCCCCGGAGAGTTGGTCGGCGGAGAACTGGTCCCTCACCGGACCCATGACCGGAGCCCGCGCCCAGCATACCGCGACACTACTTCCGGACGGACGAGTGCTGGTGGCAGGCGGCGAGAGTGCGAGTAGCCCACTTTCGAGCGTCGAGATTTTCGACCCGAGCACGAACGGATGGTCCGCCGCTGCCGGGATGCAGACTGCCCGCTTTCAGCACACGGCGACGGCCCTGCCCGATGGCCGCCTGTTGGTCGCCGGCGGACAGGGTTTTGGATATACCCCTACCTACTGCCCCACCTACTGCACCCAGTATTGCACCCACTACTATCAGTGCGGCTTCTCGACCTGTTCCTACCAGGTGGCCCGCGGACAGTATGTCTGTGGACAGTACCAGTGTGGCTTTACCAACCCGACGGTGAATTACAGCAATGCAGAACTCTATAACCCTTCCTCGAATACTTGGTCCTATGCGGGCGGGATGAATGTCGCACGCACGGGCCATGCGGCGACGAGTCTTCCGACCGGTCACGTCCTGGTGGCGGGTGGCGCCAATCAGGACGGGGATGTCTCGAGCGCCGAGGAATACGATCCCGCGACGAACGTTTGGTCCTCCGACGGGACCATGGGCACTGCACGGGGTCGGCTGACGGCTACGATGGCGTCTGGCAGTCGGGTCATTCTGGCTGGCGGGTGGAGCGCGGGTGGCTCCGTGTCAAGCGTGGACATCTTCGACAGCGATGCCGAGCAATGGGTAGCCGCCCCGTCTATGACGGATTCGCGTGCGAACCATGCATCCGTGGCATTACAGGATGGCCGTGTGTTGGCGACCGGCGGGTATTTCGGCACCAGCGCCCTCTCCACGGCGGAAGTATTCGGGGCGCCCACCGTGACTTCGATCACTGTCTCTCCGCCAAGCCCGGGCGCCATCCTCCGCGAGACCGTGCAATTCACAGCGAGAGCGACCTACATCGACTTTTCGATGCGGACACTGGACCCGACCCGACTCGAGTGGACCCCGATGCCGTGGATGCCGACACCGCGAGGTCTCCCCATGGCCGCGGCGATCGACGACGACCTCTATATAGTGGGCGGCCTCGACGGAGTCGGAGCGAGTCCACGGCTCGAGGCGTATGAGGCTTCGACCCGCACATGGCTTGGACGCAGCGCCATGCCCGCCGCGGACGGCGCGACTGGCCGTTACGCCGGCGCGGTTGGTCTCATTGGCAGCAAGCTGTACGTGGCGGGTGGCTGGCAGACACAGAACTTGCCGGATTCGCCCACAAACACGCTGCTGATCTACGACCCCACACTGGATACCTGGACCATCGGCCCTTCGATGCCCACTCTGAGCGCCTGCTCGATGGGCGGCGTGATTGGCGGTAAGTTCTACGTGGTAACCGGCTGCGACGGGTCCGGATACACGTCGGGGCTGCACGTATATGATCCCAGCAACAATTCCTGGGCGACCCTGGCCCCGCCCCCTCACATCCACGGCTATCCGGCCGGCGGTGTGATCAGTGGAAAGCTCTACGTGGCCGGGGGTTCGAACGGCAGTCAGGCATCGGGGGTTGTGGACGTCTACGATCCGGCAAGCGGCTGGACGACGCTCGCCCCGATGCCCACGCCGCGATGGAAGCTGGGCGGCGGTGTCATTGATGGCAAGCTGTATGCGATAGGTGGGTATGACGGCAGCAACGCGCTGGCCACCGTCGAGGTCTATGATCAGACGACCGACACTTGGAGCGACACCAG
>PMIZ01000061.1 GCA_003157225.1 Actinomycetota bacterium
GAATTCACACATGGCCGCATCGTCGTCGACCACCAGGATGCGGGCGTCACGATTCATGCGGTCGCTCATGACCAACTACTCACTTCGTCGCTGCGGGCGACCGGCGAGATGAACCACGATTGACCCCTCCGTTCGTAGTTCGGGCCCGTCCAAGACCACGGGCTCGCAGACATCGCAGGCTATGTGATGTCTGACTTACCCCAGGATTCCTTCCCGAAACCAAAACCCCCGCTTTTGGGCGGGTTTGACGGCCCGCGCGTCGCCAAATTCGAGGACTGTCCGGAGGCGAGAGCCTCGATAAGGGCGCGCCTCCTCGCGCGACTCACGGCGACAAGGCCTTCGGCGTGGGACCCAGATAGGCTCCAAAACGCCGGGGGCTGAGCGGTAGAATGGGCGAGGCAATCCCGGCGGCACGTCCTTCCTGCCGCCAACTTCAAGGAGAAGAGATAGGCCCAGAAGCACGCCCACCCCGGAGACGGAACATCAGCGCCTCGCTCGCTTCGCGGAACGATCCGCACGAACCCACGGGTGCACGCGTCCCCCGAAACCGGGAGGCTCGATGACCAACCGCCTTCGCGAGATGTGGCGGACCCCCGCGGGTCGCGGGTTTGTCATGCTCGCCGTGATGTCCGCGGCGCTGGGCTTCGCGCTCAACGCGCACACCAACATCGTCACCAACTACTTCGAGCAAATCCTCCATCTCAAAGGGCCGCAATTCGGCTACATCACCGCCATCCGCGAGGTGGGCGGATTCATCCTGATCTTCGTGAGCGCGGTGCTCTACCGCGTCTCGCTACAGCGGGTCACAGCGGGGGCATTGCTCATCCTCGCCGTCGGCTTTGGCTTCTTTGGCATCTCGACCAGCTTTCTCAATGTCATCCCCTGGGTTCTGATAACGAGCTTTGGGTACCACACCGTGCTGCAGACCCAGTACTCACTGGGGATGAGCCTTACCGTGGAGGCCAAGAGCGGCTCGGTGCTCGGGCGCATGGCTGCGTACGGACAGGCCGGCACCTTTGCGGCCCTGGTGATCATCTTCTTCATCTTTCGCTTCCACTGGCTGTCGTTCCGGTACACGTTCGTGGTCCTGGGCGTGGTCGCGTTCATCGGAGCGGTCGCGATCTTCCGTTTCCCCCATCTGCACGAGGGAGAAGAGCGACGGGTAGCGCCCAAGCGAGACCCCATCGTGTGGCGAAGAGACTATCGGTACTACTACGTGCTGAGCCTGCTGGACGGGGCGCGCCAGCAGGTGTTCTTCTCGTTCGGGCTCTGGGTGCTGGTGAATCGCTTCAACCTGACCGTGTCACAGATCTCGCTGGTATTGCTGGCGGTCACCTTCGCGGCCATGATGTCGTCCTCGTACGTGGGCCGCATGATCGACGAGCACGGGGAGCGCCGAGTCCTTTCGGTGGTCAATGTCTCGTATGTCGTGGCTCTCGGAGGCTATGCGCTGGCCGGCAACGTTGTGGTCGCGTGCTTCTTCTATCTCCTGTACGCGTTTATCGCGCCGTTCTCGGTCATAGCCGCCGCCACGTATCTCCGCAAGATCGCGGTGCCAAAGGACGTGGCGCCCAGCCTGGCGATGGGAGTGACCCTCACCCACGCGACTGCCATCGCGGTGCCCGTGGCGGCCGGCTTCATCCTCAACTACGTAGGATATGAGGTGCCTTTCTTCATCGCCTGTGGCTTCGCGGTGATCACGTTCTTCATCACTCTGCGCCTCGATCCGATCGGGCAACGTTCGGCCGGACGAGTCGCGCTGGAAGAAGCACGGGCCGCGTCGATGGCAAGCGATGGGTTGAACGCGTCGGGAATGGGGCAGGGGACGGATCTTTCGGCGGCAGATGACGCGGCTGAAGCCACCGCCGTGCTTCTGGCTATGGACGGCGGCGCCGGGGAAGAGGCGGCCGGTCAGGCGACGATCCGGTCTATCGCCGACCACGCAAGCGACACCGACTTCGGCTAAAGAACACAAAGGAGGCAGATCGTGACCGAGCTTCGGCGGACCCCGCTGTACGCGAACCACGTCGCCCTCCACGCCCGGATGGTGGACTTCGCGGGGTGGGACATGCCGGTGAGCTACCCCGCGGGCGTGATCGCGGAACACCTCGCCACGCGGCGGGGAGCCGGCCTCTTCGACGTCTCCCACATGGGCCGCTTCACCGTGCGCGGAGCGGGCAGTCTCGCCTTCCTGCAGCACGTGCTCACCAACAACGCGGAAGCTCTCGATGCGGGCCAGGCTCATTACACCGTCATCCCCAACCAGAATGGCGGGGCTATCGACGATGCCTACCTCTACAGGTTCGAGTCGGACGAATACATGCTGGTGGTCAACGCCGTGAACCGGCAAAAGGACTGGGAGCACTTGCTCACCTTCTTGACAGTGAGCCCCGAGCGTTTCCGCGACACCCCACCTGTCCGCGAAACCGACCCCGGAGCAGGGCGCCGCGGTGACGCGCGACTCGCCTCCGCCGAGGTCATAGCGTGCCGGGAGATCCGTTCGAGCAGCGATGCCGCGTTCCAGGGCGTGGTCCTTGCCGACCGCAGTGACGAGTTGGCCATGATATCCATTCAAGGACCGACGTCGCAGGCTATCCTGGAGGGCCTTCTCGAAGACGGCGAGTTGCCCGAACCAAGGCGCAATGCGCTAGGCGTCGCCACGCTGGCCGGTACCCGCGTGTCTCTCGCGCGCACAGGCTACACCGGGGAGCCGCTCTGTTTCGAGCTCTTCCTCGATGCCGGTGCGGCGCCGGCCGTGTGGGACCGCCTGGTCGCCGCCGGGGCCACGCCCGCCGGCCTGGGGGCGCGCGACACGCTGCG
>PMIZ01000238.1:0-2792 GCA_003157225.1 Actinomycetota bacterium
CCGGTGACGATCGCCACCTTGCCGTCCAGTCTCATGTCACCGCCTCCAGCCGTCCCCGCATCCTATCCTCGTCCTAGCCTCCGTCACGCACGCGGCTCGGGCAGACCCTTCAGTCTGCTCTTGCTGATCGCCCAGAAGTCCTCGATAGATGCGTAGTAGTCCAGTTTGCGGCCCTCGGCCAGTTCCCGCTCGGCCACCTTCTGCCGGTGGNNGATGGACATGGGCGAGTCGAGCACGCCCGCTTCCACCGCCTTGATGGTGCCAATCACCACGTCACCGTCGCCAAGCTCGAACACCTTGTCCAGGATGGCGTTGACCTCGGCGATCGCCACTCTCTCCTCCTGGCGGATGGCATCGTTGTCGATCTCCAGCTCCTGGCCCTCCCACACCCCCAGGATCCACTGGGCGGCTCGATAGCTCTCGCGATGGGAGTCCATGCTGGGCACGCCCGCGGCCTCGTCCACGGTCTTGACCGAGACGGCGTCACAGCCTCCCAGGGCGGCTGTCAGCGCGGTATAGCCGATGTAGCCGAAGGCGCTCCCCATCTCCTGCGGGAAGGGGAAGAGGGGTGACTGACTTCCGAACAGCCCGGCGATCGTAACGTCGCTGTAGCCAAACTGGTCGAGATACTGCCGCATCAATTTGGGCAGGACCCGCATGTCGGCGAGGTCCTGAGCCAGGCAGCCCTGCATGTTCACCTGCGGGAAGACGCTCTTGACGCCCTGCCCGGCCGACACCAATGACTCGATGATCTGAGTCGCCATGTTGACGCTCATGGGGATGACGAAGTTGGGCAGCCAGCCGTGCGTGTCGGTGGTGATGATCACGCCATGATCGGCGTAATAGCCGATGAGCCTGCCGCTGTACTGGGCCGTCTCGATGCACTCCTCCACGGTCGCCTTCTTGTCGTAGCCGGCGATCCACCCGAAGAAGCTGTTGGGAAAGGCGTTCATGCCCGAGGCGAAGGCCATCTCGGCGACCAGAGCCTGGCCCACCCTGGAAGAGCGGGGGTCGAGCGCCCCATCGCACGCTTCGACAACCTTACGGTTGTTCTTGATGCCGTGGTTGATGATCGGGTAGCCGTTGAGGGCCGCCTTGCCCGTCCTAGCGCTCTCCTCGAGGCCCTTCTCGACCTTGTCGAGCTGGAGGTTGCGCGTGTAGCTGTCGGTCGTGAACGGAAGCAAGTGGATACCGAGGTCGTTCAGGGAGCGTATGAGCGCGATCTCATCATCGACCAGCGGGGTGCCCTGTCTGGGGAAGAGCGAAATGCGATGTTCGTCGTGCACCCGCTGCAGTATCTTGTGAAACCGCTTGCTGTCCGGCAGCGCTTTTTGGTACGCGACGGCTTCCTCGAGGTCCACCTCTTTGCCGGTCGGCCAGATGGCGAGAACCTCTTTGTGCTTCTCCATGAACACATCTTCGTCGATGCGCTGCTGCCTAGCCTTTATCAACACCTCTCCTCCCATCTCACGCCAACCCGATCCTCCACGCAGCCGTGGCTTCGTCTTGGATCGCGTCCTTTAGTCATAGATGTACAGTTCTTCGACCTTCTCGGGGGTCGGTACCCCGTTCTCGTCCCAACCCATGAGCGTGTAGTAGTACCTCTTTGCCTTGTCCATCTTCTCGGGATCGAGCGCCGCGACAAACGGCCCTTCGGTCTTGTCGGTGAAGTAGCGAGGCGGCAGCCTGTCGTCGCGCGCCCCTAGACCCTGCTCTATGTTGAATAGCCGAGCAGCGGTGAGAATCCGCTCCGCCGTACGGATCAACTCGGCCACGCCGACGTTCCATCCGGTGACTGCTTTCAGGATCTCGACGGGTTGGTCGTAGGTGATGCCCACGTACGCCAGGTGGCAGGTGAGCAGCACGTCGTTCAGGAACTCGCGGATGTGCCCCACTTTGAAGAGAGCCACCTTCCGCGGACCGATGTCCTGCACCGGCACCGGGTCGTAGAAGCCCAATATGTTGAAGTCCTTGATCCCGTGCTCGGCGGCCAAGATGTCGTCGTGCACGTTGGCGCAGTGATCCGCGCCGTTGGGGTTGACCATGAAGCCGAGGGCGAACGCGGGATTGAGGCGCGGTTCGTGCATTCCCGGATGGACGCCCTTCACCTCCACAGAGAACGCTTCCGCCCCGCGGCCGATCTTCACCGCCGCGCGCGCCGAGCCTTCGGCCAGCAGGTCCCCGATGCCCTCGCGCCGGCCAATGAGCTCCACGCACTTGACCAGGGCCGGGCCGTTGCCAAAACTCAGCTCCAGACCCTCGGTGTCTTCGAGAGTGAGCAGACCCTTTTCGAAGCACTCCATCGCGAAGGCGATNNGGAATAGGCGTTGCACAACTCGTTGGCCTTGACCATGGCCTCCGGGTCGTCCACTTCAAGGTTGGTGCCGAGCCCGCACATGGACTCGTACTCGGGTCCGCCGTATTCCGGGTCCACGAAGTAGGGAGCGCCGGACTGCAACCGCTTCTTGCAGCGCAGCGGGCAGCCGAAGCAGCCCTCCTGGGCGAGGCCCATCCTCTCCTTGAGCGCTCCGCCGTGGAGGTTCTTGATGCCCTCCGAGAAGGGTGCGCCCCTCCAATTGTGCACGGGAAGGTGGCCGATCGCCTCCATGCCTTCCATCTCCGGCCCCCCGGTGCCGTACTCCGGGAGTACCTGTTGCAGCCAGAAGTGCGCCCAGTGGTCCTTGGTCAGCCAGGTGTTGAAGGCTTTCACGGCCTCCCGGTCGAAGACCCGGGGCCGGCCGGTCCCCCGCACAGAGACCGCCTTGAGATTCTTCGAACCCATGACAGCGCCC
>PMIZ01000238.1:2815-6165 GCA_003157225.1 Actinomycetota bacterium
CTTGTCCGCCTTGCCCTCGACGATGAGCACGTCGTAGCCCGCCTTCTTGAACTCGGCACCCCAGTGTTCGCCGGACTGGCAGAGGGCGATGCCGCCGCTCAGCGGTGACTTCGCGCCCACGCCGTTGCGCCCGGTTGCATATACGGGTGTGCCGGTGATGGGGCTGAGAGCGAACACCAGCTTGTTCTCGGGGCCCAGAGCGTCGGCGCCTGCCGGGACCTCGGTGAGGAGGATCTGCGTGATGAGTCCCGACCCTCCGAGCCACTTCCGATAGTAGTGTTCGTCTCTCTCTTCAACGGCGATCTTGCCGCTGGTGAGGTCAACCCGCAGGATCCTGCAAGTCATGCCCCCCCAGGTCTGCTCGGTCGCCCTTTCGTCGTTCACTGCGTTCATGAGTGATGTCCGGGGAGTGGCAAGCCACCAGAGACGGGGAGAACGGTGCCCGTCACGTAGGAGGACAGGTCTGACGCCATGAAGAGCGTCGCCCTTGCGACGTCCTCCGGCTCTCCCATGCGGCCCAGGGGCGCCGACTTGCCCATCATGTCGAAGAAGGCCTCGGTCTCCTCAGGCGTCTTCGACTCCACGATCGTGTCGAAGAACGGTGTCCTGATAGGCCCCGGCATGATGGCGTTGACGTAGATGTTGTATGGACCCAGTTCGGCCGCCATGTCGTACGTCAGACCGATCACTCCGCTCTTCGCGGCGTGGTAGTGCGGGTGCGGCGACGGAGGGCTGACGGCGCCCAGCGAGGAGAAGTTCACTATCTTGCCGTACCCGTTGGCTTTCATGTAGGGCACCGCTTCGCGGCTACAGAGAAAGAGCGACTTGAGATTCAGGTCGACCACCGTGTCCCACGCCTCTTCGGTGAGGACCGTCAGGTTAGTCGGCTTCCCGTGCGCGCCCACAATCGCGCCGGCATTGTTCACCAGGATGTCGAGCTTCCCAAAGGCCTTGATCGTGGCGGCCACCATCTCCCTCACCTGGTCGCTGCTGGTCACATCGCACTTGACGACGAGCCCCTGCCCCCCGGCCGCTTCGATTCCACGCAGGGTCTCTTCGGCTTCCGGCATGTCGATGTCGGCGATGGTCACCTTGGCGCCCTCTTTGGCGAATAGCTGGGAGATGGCGCGGCCCATTCCTTTCGCCCCGCCCGTGACGATGGCCACTCGATTCTCTAACAACATCCCCGTCTCCCTTTCTCTTGCCACACTTCTCGCATGCGCCCAAGTGCGCTTCGCCGTGTCACAGCCGTAGCTCGATATCCCAGAGATAGCCGTCGGTCACACGAGTCACCTCTGTTGCCAGCCGCGCACCGCAGGAAGGACAGAAGAACTCCCTGAAACACATCTGCAGCATCACGTCGGTCGCGAAGGATGTGTAGCCCGGACCGATTGAGTCGACAGGGCTTTCTTTCACGCTGCAGGAGTCCTTGAAATTGGCTTCGCCAGGGCCCAGGTCTTGCCCGCAGCCGCAGACGTAGCGGGCGCCGCCGGCCGTCCGGACGAGGCTGAGGTTGTCGTTGATGACTACGCGCTTCGAGCCATCGAGCGCGTCGACGGTGCGCAAGACTGCCCCCGTCGCGGGTTCGCCGTCCAACCGCTGCCGCCTGCGTGCCGCCCGCTCGGCGAGGGTCCTCTCGTCGTCGACCGTGCCGTCCTCGCCGGCGACCACCGCGTAGACACGGAACGCCTCGAGAACCGTCATCTTGCCTTCGGAAAGGTCGCGCCGGACAAGAGCCGGATCGCGGTCCAGAGGATCGCCGTAGCCGGCGAAGTTGGGCAGGTTGGTCGCCCAGACCGAACCTCCATCGAGCCGGATGGCGGTCCCTTTCCAGTAGGTCCGAACCTCCTCGCCCGACACCTCCTCGAGGCTTTGCGGGATCTTGCCGGCCGCGAGGCACGCGTCGATATCGGTTCCGTGCTTGACGCGGTAGAAAGCCCGGCCACCCGGATTGCCGCCCAGAAGTCCTTGGCACTTGGTGTAGCTCTCGTTCGTGTATATGCGCACGTCGAGACTCTCGGTGCCGTGAAGCGTCCAGGCCTCTTCGGCGGCCACCCCACTGCGGAAACGACCGGCTCCGGCCTCGTTCACGCGGTTGTGTTTTCTCCAAAGCGTCAGCACCGGCCACGCCGTCTCGTTCTCTTCGACGTTCGAGGCCTCCATGCCCGGAACCCAGAAGAGACCGCCTGTGTCCACGCCGTCGCGTCCTGGCGAGCCCGAGAGCGCACCGACCGACATGCCGGAGTTCATTCCCACAAAGAACTGCCCATATTGGTTGATGCCGTTGAAGATCCAGCCGCCATAGGCGTGCACGTCGGCGATGCCGATGGCCTTGTCGCGCAGAGGCCCCTCGGCGCAGGCCACCATCTTGGCCACGGCGCCGGTGGCCGTGGCGACTATCATCGGCATGTTATAGACGCCGGCAGCACTCACAGCCGCGGGATAGTCGGCGCAGGTGATGGTGCCCGGAATGGGGCGAAACTTGACNNCGCCGCCGAGATCGTAGGCCAGCATGATGGTAAGAGGCGCCAGCACCGCGCCCACAAAACCGGCGTACGTGTTGTTTATGGCGCCGATCTGCGGGGAGGTGCCCTCGTTGTCGATGTAGAGGTACTCGCCCTCCTTGACGATGTTCACCTGACTGACGTAGATGCCGCGATCGCCGGTCATCGCTGCTTCGGGGTAGATGCGCTCCGACCAACGTCCATCGGGGATCATCTTGAGCTTCTCAAGCAGCGCGCGCTCGCCGACGTCCAGGGTCTTCTTCATGACGGCCTTGACCGTCTTGGCGCCGTAGCGATCGAGGAGTTTGAGGATGCGATCCCGGGAAACCGTCAGCCCGGCGAGAGCGGCGTGGAGATCCATGCCCACGGTGGCAGGGATGCGTGACTGGCGCAGGAACAGCTGCTCCATGTCGATACGCAGCGTGCCTCGCTCGACCAGCTTCATCGGTGGGAACAGGGGCGGATCTTCCCAGATATTCGTGGACTGCAGGCAGAAGCTTCCCGGCGCCGGGCCCCCGACATCGCTGTAATGCACGCAATTCGAGACCCAGCAGAACAACTCCCCTTCCCAGAACACCGGAGAGGTGAGCCCCGTGTCCTGCTGGTGCGAGCTTCCTACGTAGGGATCGCTGCAGAGAAAGACGTCGCCGTCGTCGATGCCGGGATTCTCGCTGCGGTTCTCGAGGATCCACTTGGTCATAATGCCCAGAGTGTTGCCCAGGTACATCAGAAATGGCCCGAGGAACATCACATCGCCGGTCTCGGTGAGGATGGCGCACTGGAAGTCCCGGCTGATCATGGTTATCGGGGAGATGCTGAGTGTCTGGATGGTGTGGCCGTTCTCCA
>PMIZ01000321.1 GCA_003157225.1 Actinomycetota bacterium
GCTCGAGGGCCGCCGCCTACCCCGCGTCATTGAGCTGGGATGCGGGCCGTTTACCAACGCAAGACTTGTCCTCCCAAGAGTCACGGGCTGTGCTGAAGTCACGCTGCTCGACCCGCTTGTCGATTCCTACCTTAGGCATCCGAACTGTACGTACAGTTCGGGTGAGCTTTGCGGAGTGCCGGTCACGACCGTGGCCTCATCCATCGAGGATTCCAGGCTGGCTCAGCCGTATGATCTTCTGATACTCGTGAACGTGCTGGAGCACTGTTTCAACGTGCCGCGCGTGTTCGATGTGGTTACGTCGGCCTTGCGCTCGGGTGGCATCTTGGTGTTCGCGGACAGCATGTTACGAGCCGAGGATCTTCCTCGTGTGGTCGAGAATCGGTATGACAGCGGCCATCCGATCCGGCTCTCGGCAGGCTACGTGACGGCCTTTCTTCACGGATCATTCCACACACTGTTCGAGGAGTTCTATGAGGGCTTGTACTCACAGTCGAATCGCATCGATTTGTACTTCATAGGCGAGTGTGACTGAGCACTCTTCGTGCCGGCTAGCCACGGATTGCTCAACTCGAGCGCATGCCCTCGCTCAGCCGGGGCGATACGCTATAGGATTGCCGCGCGTGGCGATGCCCCTCCGCCTGCACAAAGCGATGACCGTCCAGGAGGTGCGGGTACTCCGACATGGAAGCGGACTTGCCGCGGTCGACCAATGGGGGGCAGCTGCGCCGCATAAGCTTGGAACAAAGGTCTTTGGCCAATGAGAGACTGCCGACAGTGCGTGCTGCTGGTTCGCTCACTTGAGACCGCGTGGAGCCGGTTCAGGACGCCCACGGCAAAGCGCAAGTCCTACAGCACGGGCTCTGAAGTGATACCCACTCGCAGCTCTCAGCAGACTCGGCGTGAGTCGCAGCTTGGTGGCGTGGTCTATCGGGAGAATAGACGGCGTAGCCTGCCGGCTAGTGCCAGGAATCCGAAGGGTGCAGAGCAGGATGGCTATACTGGGCAGCAAGTGAACTGGGTGAGGCCGGCGGCCGACACGTCGGCATGCTCTCGATGCATTCCCGCCATGGCACGACAGAGGTGAGTCATGTCTGCTCATAGCGACTCTGTAGGCTCGGCAGTTCGCCTTCCCGTGCCCGCGGTTTCGAACCGCGCGCGGAAGACGAAACCTAGCTCGTTGTTGCAGACGCCAGTCGTGCTGGAAGCGTTTCTCATCTCGGCCAGTTTCCATGTTGTGGCGGCGGCCGTTCTTGGCGTTCCATCCGGGGCCCCCACGATTCCCTTCATATTGCTCTCGGTGAGCGATATCGCTCTCATTGCGCTGGCGTGCGTTCCCCTAGTCGGAATGCGACGGTCACTTCTTGCTTGGCATGATCCACTTGTCTATCTAGGAATCCTCT
Source organism: Actinomycetota bacterium (assembly GCA_003157225.1). Next base: position 1,404 of record PMIZ01000321.1, read on the forward strand.
TCCTCTTGTCAACCTGCATGTTCTACTGCGCCTACCTTTATGATCCATCGTTCATGGTCGGCTATGTCTCGTTCCTGGGCAACAACTTCTCTGGCGTCAGCGAGTCCACATTGCTGTACGTATTCGCCAAGGCGACGTGCATCGAGGCTATGTACTTCGCTCTGATTCTCCTTTTCAACCGGCGGGTTCTGCTACCCACGTTTGTTCGCGCCGGAAAGAGCGATGAAGCGTACGGAGCTACTTTTGCCGGTGTTCTGTTGATGGGCCTGGGGGCGTACGGCGTCCTCAAACTGCGCGCCACGCCTTTCTTCAGCCAGGTGATTGGTAATCTAGGCAGGTCAATGGCCACGCCGCCCACTGGTCTGGCCCGTTACGTCATGCTCGCAGGCGTTGCGGCGAGCGCCGTATCGCTTGCTCTGGTAGGCTGGCTCAACATCACAGCCCCGACTCGGAAGAAACTCTCTGTCTGGCGGTCGGTGCTTCCGGGGACTCTCATCGCTCTCAGCGTGCTACCCTCCATATTCTTTGGCTCGCGGATCAGCGTCATCCTCGCGGTCTTCGTTGCGCTGGCCGTGCTTCGACACTTCGGTTACACGCTCAGTCCTCGAGTGTTGACGGCTTTGATCTGTGTAGGCGTAGTAGGAGCCTTTGCTGTGACGGTGCTGAGGGCGAATGCTGGTGTCGCTGAGTCGCTTGATGCCCGACTCTTGAGCTCCTCCTCCCTGTCGACGCTCGCAGGAAACAGGGACCGCATCGCTTTTCTCGCACTCAACATGGACAGGACCGCGAACACCTCCCTTGTCATCCGCCAGATGGAAACGACCGGGCACTACCTGTGGGGTGCCACGCTGGTTGCCGGGTGGGACGCGGTTGCATACGACTATGCGAGCAGGTTGGGNNACCGCTCTACAGTCCCCCCCGGCGTTCCTAGTGAGTTCTACATGAATGGTGGTTACGTCGGAGTACTCGTATTCGGCTCGGGTTTCGGTTGGGTCTTTGCTTTCTTGCGCCGCCGAATGTGGAAGAGTTCGAGCTTGGCGAGTCGATGGCTCTACGTGACTGTGCTGCTTTTCGTGGCCACGGACTCCCTGACTCAGACGTCGCTACTTGCCGCGCAGTTGGGCTACACAATCGCAGCTATCATGCTCGCTGTGCTCCTCTTCCGACTGGCCGTCCGGTTGTCGACGCGGCGTCAATCGCGAACAGCTGCTGCCGCTGGTGTGTCTCAATAACCTCAGGCGTTGACCTCACTCTGCGAAGACTGTGGCGATTTCGTGGCATCCCGGGGGCTGTTGGATAGCTGCTCGAGTGGCCTCGGCGAGGGAGAGGGAGGACCAACTACACCAGAGACAACTGCGAACCATGGGAGAACAAGCATCTCATCTTCCATTGCGATGGCCGGATGTACCATTCCCATCCGTCGGGCAAGCCCTTGGAGCAAAGCCGCGTGACTCACCGCGGTCTTAGCCGATGCCTACCTGAGCAGGGTAACTGGAGTTGTAGTTGAGAATCAGCGTCGTCACAATCTCCTTCAACCAGGCGCGCTTCCTGTCTGAATGCATGGATTCTGTCCTCGCACAAGATCATGACGACGTTGAGTACATCGTTGTTGACCCGGGAAGCACCGATGGCAGCCGCGAGGTCATTCGGGGCTATGGAGACCGCGTCATCCGTATCTTCGAGCCTGATGCGGGTCCGGCGGACGGGTTGAACAAAGGGTTTGCCCTGGCCACTGGGGACGTGTTCGGCTTTGTCAACTCAGACGACGCACTGTTGCCGGGCGCTCTGGCATGCATCGCGCACGCCTTCGCGTCTACCCCCGGTATCGACGTCATTGCCGGCTGCGGCTACCTCATTGATGCCGACGGTCGCCGGCAGAGACGCATACTCCCGTCTAGGTTCACTCCTTGGCTGTATGTCCACGAAGCCGTGACTGTCTTTCAGCAAGGTACGTTCTTCCGCCGGACCTCCTTTGAGACCGTTGGAGGGTTCAACTCGGAGAATAGAATCGCCTGGGATGGTGAGCTCTTCTTGGATATGTCCCTCAGCGGTGCACGCTTTGCCAAGATTAGCGATAATCTGGCTCTATTCCGCCAGCACGATGCTTCCATCACAAGCAACGGAGGTCACAGCAGCGCCAACGAGGCGTACCGGGCTCACCGCGAGCGTGTCTTCCTCAAGGCGGTCGGACGGGACAGGACAAGGATTGACTCGGCCGTCGACGGGATTGCGCGAGTGGTGAAGTACACGTCCGATCCGGCTTATCTGGTAGGACGAATCAGCGCTGCCGCCGACTGGAGCCGGCGTGCAAGGCGGGAACACATCGCTGTGCGTGAGTTTCAATGAGGCTGCTCAACGTCATCTCCACCACGAACCCAGCCTGGGGGGGACCGGCAACGGGCTTGGCGCAACTGACCCCGGCGCTCAAGGACCTGGGCGTAGACGTCGACGTCGCTTCAAGCGACCCCCCCGATGCGCCCTGGCTGGTATCCTGCGGTATGCACGTCTATCCGCTTGGCCCTGGGTGCCTGACCTACAGCTACAATTCCCGATTGGTGCCTTGGCTGCGCCACAATGGTGGCCAGTATGATGCGGTCATTGTCCACGGCCTGTGGCAGTACCACAGCCTTGCCGTGTGGCGCGCCTTCCGAACGATGGACACCCCCTATTTCGTGTTCACTCACGGCGCGTTGGATCCATGGTTCAAACGGCGCTATCCGCTGAAGCATCTGAAGAAATGGGCGTATTGGCCTTGGGCGGAGTATCGCGTGCTGCGGGATGCTCGGGCGGTGATATTCACCTGTGAGCAGGAGCGTCTTCTGGCTCGCAAGTCCTTCTGGCTTTACCACGCGAACGAAGCGTTGGCCACTTATGGTGCGTCCAACCCGCCCCTCGTGGGAGGAGCAACATTCTTGCAGGCTCACCCCCACCTCCGGGACAAGCGAATCGTACTTTTCCTTGGCCGAATCCATCCACAGAAGGGTTGCGACCTTCTGCTGGGCGCCTTCGCCCAGGTGGCAGGGTCAGATGAGCGCCTGCATCTCCTGATGGCCGGCCCGGACCAATCCGGTTGGGCGGCTTCACTTCATGCGCAGGCCAAGCGACTGGGCATCGAGAGGCGCATCACTTGGCCGGGAATGCTCGAAGGTGACATGAAGTGGGCGGCCTTCCAGGTGGCAGACGTCTTCTGCCTTCCCTCCCATCAGGAGAACTTCGGGATTGCGGTCGCTGAAGCGCTCGGGTGCGGTAAGCCCGTGCTCATCAGCAACAAGGTCAACATCTGGC
>PMIZ01000492.1 GCA_003157225.1 Actinomycetota bacterium
TGGTGGTGTCGGTGGTGTCGCTCTTGGTGGTGTCGGTGGTCGGCGCGTTCAGTTCGGTAGTCGTGGTCTCGGAGTTCGTGCTGCCGCCGAGGGCGCCGGAGAGCGAGGTGGGATTCAGGTACCACTTGCCGTCGATCTTCGTCAGGTCGAAGGCGACAGGCTCAGTGGCGCTCTTGACGTCCTCCTTGGTCTCCTTGCCTGCGCTGTCTTTGATCGTCACCGTGCCCTCGGTGATCGTGACAGTGGCCGTGGTGTCGCCGGTGCTCTTGGTACTCGTCTTGATGCCGGAGAACTTCACCGACTGGTAGTCCATCATGACGCTTCTCAGCGTCTGCTTCGTGGCCTCCATGGACATGCCGCCCATCGCGTCGCTGAGGGCTTTCTGGTCCATGAGCGCGAATATCGTGTCGAGGTCTTTATTCTGCATTGCCGTGAGAAGCTTGGAAACGGTCTTCTCGGGCGTCGAAGCAGCGCCACCGCTCTTGATGTCGCCCCAGAAGACGACGAATACCAGCACGCAGGCGATCGCCACCACAAGCAGGCCTGCCGCCAGGGAGATCCAGAGGCCTTTTCGGCTGCGCGGCTGCTGCGGTGCGTAGCCGGGGGCGCCGTAGGGGGCCGGCCCTGGAGGCGCGTAGGTTGCGTAGCCCGGCGGGGCGGGCGGAGTCGGTGGCGCGTAGCTGGGGGGCGGCGGGGTCGCCGAAGCGGCGTAGGTTGGCGCCGGGGCGGCGTAGGTTGGCGGAGCGGCGGGGGCCGGAGCCGTGGTGCCGGCGGCTATCTCACCTACCGCTTCCCCGCAGCTCGGACAGAACTTCTGCTCTTCAGTCAGGGGCTTGCCACAGTTGACACAAAAGGCCATATCGATCTCCTTCCGAGCTCTTGCACCTCTCGAACCTTCAGCCCACGAACGTCTCCACCGCCCCTTCGGTCAGCAGTTGCACGTGACCGTCGTCCTGCTCGCGGCGGTGGAGGTCGCGCCGCTCGGCCGGGGCCATGCCCTCGCTGGTGTTTCCGAGCGAATCCCTGATGGCGAGCCTCAGCAGCATGCCGCATCCGCCGAATAGTCGTAGATCTGCACGACGGACATACCCCTCAGCTGCACGAGAACCTTGCCTCCACCTCCATCCTACAACGTGCCTCGTGGTGACGCCACGCTCGCGCGCCGCGCGCCGACGCCGTGGGCGCAAGGTGTCTGATGTCCCGCTTCAGGGTAAGAAACCCCGTAGACCAACGACCGGAGGAACATGTGATGACATTCTCGCAACGATCACGCATACCCGCGGGCATCTTGGCTTTCGCGGCGACGATGCTGTTTTTCACAGCGCTGACCTTCGTCCTGGTGGGGTGCGGAGGAACCTCCGCGACGACCTCTATCACCGCTTCGTCCGCTACCACTACCACCAGTGGGAGTGGTAGCACCACGACGAGCAGCGTCGGGGGTGGCGGCAACAACGTCCAGGTAGCCATGGTCAACAGGTCATACGATCCCGCGACGGTCACCATCAGGGTCGGCGACACAGTCACTTGGGCCAACCAGAGCTCCATCCAACACGACGTGGTAGCCGACAACGGGGAGTTCAAGAGCAAGCTATTCGGCCAAGGCGAGACCTTCAGCTTCACCTTTGCCAAGGCCGGCACGTTCCCCTACCACTGCAGCATCCATCCAGGCATGACGGGCACCGTGATCGTTCAATAGCGGCTCCGGGCCGTGCTGAGCGCGCCTCGCAGCCCTCGCACCGGACCCGTGGAGTGTTACCATCGTCGCCATGCACGCCCCTGAGCTTGTCATCACAGTCAACGAGTACCGCGACCGACGCGAGAGAGTGCTGGCTGCGCTCGAGAGCGCCTCAGCCGTGGTCTTCGCGGGCAACGAAGTGCCGTCCGACAGCCTGCAATGGCGTTGGACGACCGACCGTCATTTCTGGTACCTCACGGGCATCGACCACGAGGGCGGAGCGGCGCTGCTGTTCGACCCCTCTGCCGAGGACGCCGATCGCCGCATCATCCTCTTCCTGAAGCCTCGCGACCCCGAGGTGGAACGTTGGGAAGGTGCGCGGGCTCCGCTCGACTCAGCGCTGCGAGCCAGCACCGGCTTCGACACCATCGCCCGCACGGGCTCCCTGCCGAGCAGGCTCACCGAGGCGGCGCGGCGCACCAAGCGGTTTGCCTGCCTCCATCCGTTCACTTCGTACGCGGCCGAGGTCTCCCCCGACTTCGGGGTCTTCAAGAAAGTCTGCGAGCACGTTCCCGGGGTGACGATCGAGGACCGCACGCAACTGCTGCCAGGCATGCGGGCGGTCAAGTCCGCCGCCGAGGTCGCCCTGATCGAGCGCGCCGTCGCGGCAACCACAGCCGGCTTCGAGGCCGCACTACGATTCATTCGCCCCGGCGTCACCGAGAGAGCCATCGCCGGGGTGGTCACTGCCGCCTTCCGCTCCTTTGGCGGTGACGCGGCATTCGAGCCCATAGTCGGATCGGGCGCCAACGGCACCGTGCTTCACTACACCGACCTCGGCCGGACCCTCGAGGACGGCGACCTCGTCGTCATCGACTACGGCGCATCATTCGGCGGGTATGCTTCCGACGTCACCCGCACGTTCCCCGCCAACGGACGCTTCACCGTCGAGCAACGGGCGCTGTACGAGGTCGTCCTGGAGGCCAACCTGGCGGCGATGGCTGCGGCGCGCCCGGGCGCGACCACGAGCGAGGTCGAGCGCGCGGCCACCACGATCGTCGCGAGGGCGGGCTTCAGAGACGACTACCTACACGCCATAGGTCACCAGCTCGGCATCGAAACCCACGACTGCCGGGTGGACGGACCTCTTGTCGCCGGCATGGTACACACCATCGAGCCCGGCATCTACCTGCCCAACCGGGGTGTCGGCATCCGCATCGAGGACGACATCCTCATCACCGAGTCAGGCAATGTGAATCTCACCGCTGCCATACCCAAGACCGTGGAGGCTATCGAAGCCGCGATGGCGGCGCGCTAGCAGGGTGCTCCACGCCTCCCGCTCACCCGCTTGATGACGCGATAGATGAGATAGCCAAGGCCACCGACCACCATCAATAGGCCGACGACAGCGAGCGCGGCCAGCCAGAGGGGCGAGGTCACCCACCACCAGCTCCAGTCGATAACTCCGGTCAGCTTGAGAACGAGAAAGACCAGGAAGATGAGTCCGATGACATTCCCGGAATGCCTCGCCGACGATGCTCCTCTCACCTTGGCCATCGTGCCTCCCCCTCGCCGTTGGTGTCGCCCATGGGCTCGCCTGTTTCGGGCCGGTTCTCACACTCATGCTGCCACCCTGTCCGGCCGATACGCTATTGCGGGTACAATGATAGTGGGTGTAGGGCCTATGTGCCCGAGGGGTATGTACCCCGGCGTACGCCGGGCAAAGAAAAAGGAGCCGCTATGCGTAGATACTCAGTGATTCTAGTCCTCATCGTAACCATGGCGCTCCTTGTCGGAGCGGTCGGCTGCGGCTCATCGGCACAGTCCGCCGCCAACCAACCCGCGCAGGGCGGCAACCAAACACCGCAGGCCATCATGACGGGAGCCGTACAGGCTGCCGAGAAGATGAATGGCGCCAGCGGCACCTTCGACGTCGCGGTAACCCTCGACGCCGACGCCAGCAAAGCGCCCGCGGAGATGAAGGCCTTCCTCGGCAACCCCATCAAGATCTCGGGCACCTTTGCCGCGGCCGACAAACCGCAGGCCGCGGACGTCACCGTTTCGATGCAGCTCGGCGGCCAGACCTTGGAAGTGGCTCTGAAGTCGACCGACAGCAAGTCCTGGATCCAGTTCGGCGGTCAGTGGTACGAGCTCCCCGCGGACCTGCTGGGAACCGGGGCCACCGCCTCTACCACCTCCACCAGTCAGCCCAGCATGGCCGAGATCACCAAGCTGCTCTCCGACCTCGGCATCGACCCGACCAACTGGATCAAAGACCTGACCACGGTGGGCGAAGAAAAGATCGACGGCGCCGCCGCTTATCATCTGAAGGGCACGCCCGACGTGGCCAAGATGATGACCGACCTCATTCAGCTCATGAAGAGCCCGGAATTCACGAAACTCGTCAACCCCACGGGCGCCACGACGGACAGCACCGGCGCCGCGACTAGCAGCGCCGGCCTCGGAAGCATGATCCCGAGCCCGGATGAGTTGCAGAAAATGCAGAACCAGATCACCGAGGCCTTCAAGAACTTCACCGTGGAAGTGTGGGTGGACAAGGCGGAATCCTTCCTGCGGAAGGCGATCATCACCGCGCACATCACCGCTCCGGCCGGACAGAACACCGACGGACTGAACGCGGCTGATGTCAGCGCCACGGTCTCCCTGAAGAACTTCAACCAGGCCGTGTCGGTCCAAGCTCCGGCTTCGTCTCTACCCATAACCGACCTCGAGAAAGCCATCCAGGCCAACCCGGCGATGCTGGGGCCCTTGAGCGGCCTCCTGGGGCTGGTGGCTGGCATGGGAACCGGCTCAGCGGGATTACAGGAAGACACGACGAGCGTCACAGCGACCAGCAACTAGACGCCATGGCGCCGAGGACGTGAGCCCCGGCAGACCGGGTCGTTCTGAAGCACCTGAAAGCGAGCCCGCCGCACGGCGGGCTCGCTTTTTTCTTCGCCGGACTCAGGCCGCAGAAGTCGTCGTGGTAGTAGTGACCTGCTTGGACAGGTAGCCAACGGCCGCGCCGGTCTTGGCGTCGATGTAGACGGTGCCCCCGACAAGCTCGGAGTCCACTGTGCCGGTGATCGTGATCACCCACATGAGCACCGGCTTGTCTTTGGTGATCTTGTGGTCGTTCACGATGCTCAGCTTCTCCGACACGGACTTACCGACCAGGATGAGGGAGCCGTCTCCGGCCAGAGCGAGCTTAGGCTTGAGGGTCCGCAGGAAGATCACAGTCTGCGCGACGCCAATCGCCTCGCTCTCGCTGATGCTGCCCGCGATGCTCAGCCCCTGGGAGCCGAGCGACACCGATAGACTCACCAATTCCGCGGTCCGCGCGTCGAGCCGGACGTTCACCTGGCCGTCATTGCGCAGCCCCTTATCGTCGTACTGCGACCAGGTCAACGAGAAGACGCTCCCGTCGCCTGACAGCACCCCGGGGTGCTCCTGCCGAAAACCCAGTGAGTCGAGCATGCCCTGGGTCCACCCCAGGTTGGCGGCCATCTGGAGTGCCTGGTACTTGAGCCCTTCTTCGCTGAAGGATTGCCCCACCATGGGGCCCGCGGCCCGCTGTACCGCGACCGAATAGATCCGCCCGGTGCTGCTGTCCACTTCGGCCGTCCCACCCGCCCATCCCAGCACCGCGTCGGCCTGCGGTGACGAGGGAGTTGCGGCGGACCGCGACATGCCCTTGGCGTCAATGCCAAGCGCCCGGGCCAGTGTGAGTTCGGCGTCGCGGAGACCTTGTTCGCTGACCCCCGTCGCGGCGCCGGACGGCGCCGCCGGACCTTCCGTGACGGCCACGTCCCCGCCGGCGACGGTGCTCGAAGTCGTCGCCGACGCATCTGAGCGGACCGAGCAGGCAGCCGTCATCAAGGCCGAGACTAGAACGAGGGCTAAAAGGAACAGCGCAAGAATTCGACGCCTTATTGCAGTCCTCCAAGATCCTGATGGTTCCAACCTCAGGCCGGTGGTCGCGACATTCTATACTCTGGTCGCGCATCGACCAAGCATGGCGGCAGCGCCGTTGGGAACCGACGAACGGTGACTCACGGTCCAACGCCCGTCAGCTGAGGAAAGGAGCAGAACATGGCACCGAGATCGCGGACTTGTTGGATGGCAGTCGCGGCGCTTGGCGCGTTGATAGTTCTGGCTCTTGTCGCCGTCGCTTG
>PMIZ01000157.1 GCA_003157225.1 Actinomycetota bacterium
ACGGCAACGGCCGCTGGGCCAAGCGCCGGGGTTTGCCCGTGAGCGCCGGGCACCGCGCCGGTACGCAGGCGGTCCGCCGGGTGATCGAGGCGGCTCGCGACCTGGGGATCAAGCAGCTCACGCTCTACTCCTTCTCGGTCGAGAATTGGAGCCGCCCCAGCGACGAGGTGCAAGGCCTCATGCGCCTGCACGCCGAGATGATCGACGCCGAAGTGCCTACTCTCCACAAGAACGACTGCCGGGTGCTTTTCGTCGGCAGCCGCGAGGGGCTCAGTGCCGACCTACTGAAGAAGATGGAGTGGGCCGAGAGCTTGACCGCTGGGAACGGCCGGATGATCCTTTTCATTGCCTTCAACTACGGGGGCCGCCGGGAGATCGTCCACGCGATGCGGACGGCAGTGGAGGCAGGCGTCGACGTCAGAGAATTGACCGAGGATGACATCGCCCGCCATCTCTACTCGCCCCTCATGCGCGATCCCGATCTGTGCATCCGCACCTCCGGAGAAAGGCGGATATCCAACTTCCTTCTCTGGCAGTCGGCCTATTCGGAGTTGCTGTTCACAGACTGTCTGTGGCCCGACTTCGGCAAAGCCGAGCTGGAGCTGGCGCTGGCCGACTACGCGGGACGCGAGCGGCGTTTCGGCACTCGCGGCGGAGATGCCCATGCTTAGGTACCGCCTGTTGGTTGCGGCGGTCGGCCTTCCCATCGGTCTGGCGGCGGTAATTATGGGCGGGTACTTCCTGTTGGGGCTGGCGGTGATTCTCACCGTTATCGGGCTGCACGAGTACTACACCCTGCTCAGGCCGTACCGGCCCAATCTCCTGGTGGGATACGTGGCGGGGCTGGGAGTGGTGGTGGGCTCATTCTTCCTAGGCATCGAGGGCCTCCTGGTTGGACTATCGGCCTTGCTCGTGCTGACCTTCTTCTGGTCGCTGTTCGGAGAGCTCGGCGCCCATCTGGTAGGACGGATGGCGATGACCGACTTCGGCGTTCTCTGGGTGGCTGCCGGCTTCGCCTACGTCCTCCTCATCCGGTCGCTCCACCACGGGATGGCGCTGGCCATCCTCATGCTTTCCTGCACCGTCATGAACGACACTTTCGCCTACTTCGTGGGCCGCGCGATCGGGCGGCACAGGTTGGCGCCTCAAATCTCCCCGGGGAAGACCGTTGAAGGCGCGATCGGAGGTCTCGTCGGGGCGATGATCGCAGCACTCATCGTGCGAATCTATTCGGGTTGGATGCCCACCAAAGACGCGGTCATCCTGGGGCTGGTGATAGGGGTGGTCGGCCAATGGGGCGATCTCTTCGAGTCGACGGTGAAGCGCGATTTCCGAGTGAAGGACTCCGGCCACATCCTCCCCGGTCACGGAGGCATTCTCGACCGCTTCGACTCCTTCTTGTTCGCCGGATTCATGGCCTACTGGGCGTCCGTGTGGCTCCTCGGGAGCTTGGTGCGATGAGGCGCGTGCTCCTACTAGGCGCCACCGGCTCCATCGGGGTGCAGGCGCTCAAGGTCATCGCGGCGAGCTCGGACCTTTCTGTGGTCGGTCTGTCCTGCGACCGGAACGTGGCCCTGCTCCTCGAGCAGGCGAGCTCGCTCCGCGTGAACGACTTGGCCATCGCCGACGAAGCAGCTGCCGCGAGGGTTCCGGGTTCACTCTACCCGGAGCTCGACATCCGTGTGGGGGCTGGCGCGGCCGCCCGGTTGGTACGTGAGGTAGAGGCGGATCTCGTTCTCAACGCTATCGTAGGTTTCGCCGGGCTTGAGTCGACCATCGTGGCGCTCGAACACGGACGGGCATTCGCCCTCGCGAACAAGGAGAGCCTCGTTTGTGCCGGCGCGCTGGTGACCGGACTGGCTGCCAAGCACGGCGTGGAGATCTTACCCGTCGATTCCGAGCACTCTGCGCTCTACCAGTTGGTGAAGGCAGCGGGCTCGTCCTCCGTCGATTCGGTGATCATCACCTCCTCGGGCGGGCCCTTCCGTGGTTGGGACCCGAGCCGGCTGGCGGACTGCACCAGGGAGCAGGCTCTGGCTCATCCCACCTGGTCGATGGGAGAGAAGATCAGCATCGACTCGGCCACGCTCATGAACAAGGGCTTGGAGGTGATCGAGGCGCACCATCTGTTCGGGCTGCCGTACGATCGCATCGACGTCGTGGTTCACCCGCAGTCTGTGGTGCACGCGCTGGTGCGACTGGTGGATGGGGCGTTGATTGCTCACCTGGGAGTCGCCGACATGCGGGTCCCGATCGCCTACGCGCTCCACTATCCGGACAGAGCGCCGGTGGCGGTGGAGCGGCTCGATCTGGCGACGGGACTCTCTCTCGATTTCGCCGCCCCCGACGAGGGGACTTTTCCCGCTATCCGGCTTTCGCGCGAGGCCGGAGCTAGGGGAGACGCAGCCGCATGTGCGTTGAATGCAGCTAACGAGGTGGCAGTGAGGGCGTTCCTGAAAGGTGAACTTGCCTTTCTGGGTATATCCGAGGTGGTGAAGACCGTCGCGGAGGCGGGCGCCGGCGGCAGCTTCGGAACGTATGATGAGGTGGTGGCCGTCGATCGATGGGCGCGGCAAGCGGCGAGAGACAGGTGTGCCGAATATGCAGACAAGAATGGACATAGGAGACTAGCTTGAGCGGCATCAGTGCAGTCGGCATAGTCGTGGCTATCGTAGGACTGGGATTCCTGATCCTGGCGCATGAGTTCGGCCACTTCATCGTCGCCAAAGCCACCGGAATGCGCGTGGAGGAATTCAGCATCGGGTTTGGTCGCTTCTTGGTGAGCAAGCGGATCGGGGAGACCGTGTACGGCATCTCCGCGGTGCCGCTCGGCGGCTACGTGCGGGTCACCGGCATGCACAAGGAGGAGTTCGAGGCCAGGATAGCCGAGGCGCGGGAGGCGGAAGCCGAGCAGAATGCCGTGAGAGCCGCGCAGCGGGACAAGAGGCTTCCCCAGGATCCGGAGGACCGTCTGGCGGGCAAGCGGGCGCTGAGCGCGGAGGAGATCGCGTCCACGCCGCTGGCACGCCGGTACTACACCCACCCGTTCTGGCACAAGTTGCTGTTCATCATCGCCGGCGTGACCATGAACATGATCGTGGCCTTCTTGCTGGTCTGGGGAGTGGGCGCGGTGCGCGGAGAGAGCATCAGCAGCACGGTGATCGAGTCGGTGGAGAGCGGCACACCCGCTGCTGCGGCGGGCATTCAGGTTGGAGACCGCATCGTCAGCGTGGCCGGCAGCGCGACCGCTACCTGGGAGGATGTGCGCACGGAGATCATCACCAACCCGGGCAAGACGGTGACTATCGTCGTCCAGCGGGCTGGCTCGGAGATCAACCTGACGGCCGAGGTCCGTAAGCAGAGCGATGGTACGGGCTACCTCGGCGTCGGGCCTGCCTCCGAACACAAGAGCCTGGGGTTCTTCGCCAGCTTCGGCTACGCGGGCAGGACGACCGGCAGCATGGTCACTCTCATCTTCAAAGGGATCGGCATGATGTTTTCCGGCAAGGTGCCCGTGACCGGTTCGCAGGGACTCGCCGGGCCCGTAGGCATCATCCAGTTGTCCAGCGAAGCCTACGCCGGCGGGTACTACCTGATGTTGTTGGCACTGATAAGCGTGAACCTCGCCATCCTCAACATGCTGCCGTTGCTCCCGCTTGACGGTGGGCATGCCCTGTTCAGCATCATCGAGCGCATCAGGGGCAGGAGTCTCTCGCTGCGGGTATTTGAGCGCATATCGCTCATCGGCCTGGCCATCTTCGTACTGCTCTTCATCGTGGCCACTTCCAACGACATCGGCCGGCTGTTCTCCGGCGGGTAGAGGGACAGGCATGGCGAGCCGACTCGGGGTAGACGTGGGAGGCGTGCCGGTCGGCGGGGGCGCGCCGGTCGTGGTGCAATCCATGACCAACACGCGCACCGACGATGTCGAGAGCACTCTCGGGCAGATCCGGGCGTTGGTGACGGCAGGGGCAGGCCTGGTGCGGGTGGCGGTTCCCGACCGGGCGGCCGCCGAAGCCATGGGGGAACTCGTGGCCGGATCGCCGGTGCCGCTCATCGCCGACGTGCACTTCGATCATACGCTCGCGGTCGCCGCGATCCGGGGGGGAGCGGCCGGAGTGCGAATCAACCCGGGGAACATCGGCGGCAGCGAGAACGTACGCGAGGTCGTGGAGGCGGCGCGTGAACACGGGGCGGTCATCCGGGTAGGCGTCAACAGCGGCTCGCTCCAGCGGGACCTCCGCGAACAGGAAGAACGAGATCCGGCGGGGGCGCTTGCGGAATCGGCCCTTCGGTACTGCGCCCTTCTGGAGGGATTCGGCTTCCATGCCATCAAGGTGTCGGCGAAGTCCTCCTCGCCTCTTGTCACCATCGCGGCCAACCGCATCTTGGCCGAGCGCGTGCCGCACCCACTGCACCTCGGGGTGACCGAGGCCGGAACACGGTGGGCAGGGTCGATCCGGAGCGCGGTCGCGCTTGGCGTGCTGCTGACGGAAAGGATCGGGGACACCATCCGGGTGTCGCTCACCGGCGACCCGGTGGAAGAGGTGAAGGTGGCCCTTGAGATCTTGAGGACGCTCGAGTTGGCGCCCCGGGGAGCGCATGTCATCTCGTGCCCCACCTGTGGCCGCACCCGCATCGACCTGGAGCCACTTGCTCTAAAGGTAGAACGGCGACTGGCGGAGACGGGGCTGGACCTCGAGGTGGCGGTGATGGGCTGTGCCGTCAACGGTCCCGGAGAAGCCCGGAAGGCCGACTTCGGCATCGCCGGGGGAGACGGCGAGGGCGTGGTCTTCGCCGAGGGTAGGCCGGTCAGAAAGGTACCGCAGTCGGAACTGGTGGACGCGTTGTTTGCCGAGATCGCCGCCCGGCATCCGGGGGCCTGAGGGACATTTCACGGGTGACCGCCGGCCGAGTGCGTGCCTGGCCCCTGAGCATGGCGCACGGGCTGCTAGACTGTCATCCGTGCGCGGGCTTCGCACCGCGCCCCGTTCCCAGCCGTTCGTCCTAGGAGGAGCCGATGCGGGCGACCGCTCTCTTCATGCCCACGGTCAAGGAAGACCCGGCCGACGCCGAGGCTGTCAGCCACAAGCTCATGGTGCGAGGTGGTTTCGTCCGGCAGTTCGCTTCGGGCATCTACATCATGCTGCCGCTCGGCTGGAGAGTCATGGGGCGTATTCGCCGCGTCATCCGGGAGGAGATGGAGGCCATCGGCGCCGTGGAGCTCTCGATGCCCACTCTTCATCCGGCCGACGTCTGGCAGGCCTCCGGCCGGTACAGTTCCATTGGGCAGGAGATGTTCCGGCTTCAAGACCGAGGAGGCAGGGACATGGTGCTCGCCATGACCCACGAAGAAGTGTTCACGTGGCTGGCCTCCAGGGAGCTCCGCTCCTATCGCGACCTACCTCAGATCTGGTACCAGATACAGCTGAAGTTCAGGGACGAACCGAGGCCTAAGGGCGGTGTCCTGCGGGTGCGCGAGTTTCTCATGAAGGATTCGTACTCGTTCGACCTGGACGAGGAGGGGCTGGAAACGAGCTACGCCAAGCATATCGGCGCGTACGACCGCATCTTCGGGCGCTGCGGACTGGAGTTCTACCGGGTGGAGAGCGACAGCGGCTTCATGGGTGGGGCGCAGGCTCACGAGTACACGGCGCCCGCGACGGCCGGTGAAGATCGAATCGCGTTGTGCGCCGCCTGTGGCTACTCGGCCAACGTTGAGCTCGCTCGCTCGGTGGCAGCCGCGCCGGCGGCTTCGGCGGTCGCTACGTCCGCCGGTGTGGCAGCGGTGACACCGGCCACTGCTGAGTCGGCCCCCCGGGAAGTGGCGACGCCCGAACAGCGGACCATCGAAGAAGTGTCCGCCTATCTGGGTATCGCTCCGTCGGCGATCATCAAGGCTCTGGTCTATGTGGCCGGAGATCTGTCTGTTCTTGCTCTTGTTCGCGGTGATCACAGCCTGCACGAGAGCAAGCTGGCCCGGTATCTGAAGGCAGACGTGCGGGCGGCGAATGCTGAGGAGGTCAAGGCGGCGACCGGTGCAGACGTCGGTTTCGTGGGACCGGTAGGCCTGTCCCGGCTGGAACTCCGGATCATCGCCGATGAGAGCCTGCGGCCCGAACCGGAAAGCGGTACGGGCTCTTCCGCCCCGGGTGGAACCGGCGGCGGCCCGCGCGAGTACGCGGCGGGCGCCAACAAACCCCACACCCATCTGCTAGGCGTGGTGGTCGGGCGTGACTTCAGCCCCGAATTCGCCGACCTGCACGAAGCGCAGGAAGGTGAGGGTTGCCCGGTGTGCGGGCAGCCGCTCTCTGTCAAACAAGGCATCGAGGTGGGCAATATCTTCAAGTTGGGCACCAAGTACTCGCGGCCCCTGGGGGCGAATGTGCTCGACGAAGGGGGACAGGAGCGGCCGATCGTCATGGGCTCCTATGGCATCGGGGTGGCCCGCATCGCGGCGGCGGCGGTGGAACAACGCAATGACGAACGCGGCATCATCTGGCCCAAAGCGATCGCTCCCTTCGACATCCACCTGGTTCAAGTGCAGACGAAGGACCCCACCCAGACCGAGGTGGCGTCGGCCCTCCACGACCAGCTCACGGCCGAGGGCTGGGAGGTGCTCTGGGACGACCGGGACGAGCGGCCGGGNNCACGGTGGGCAAGAAGGCCGCCGACGGCCTCGTAGAGGTAGAGCCTCGACGAGGAGGCGCCCGCGAATCGGTTCTGCTGGCCGAATGCGCTGCTTGCGTGCGCAAATTGTGGGAAGGCGCCGACTAGCGCAGCCCCCCTGCGCCCGTGGTATAATCCACCGGCAATAGAAAGCCAAGCTGGTTGCCAAAGTGGGTGCAGATGAGCCCACTTTTGTTTTACTTTGAGGGAGAGGTCGTAGTGCTCTCGGAAGCTTGGGTGCAAGACGTCATCGGCCAGGAGGTCGCGGGAGTCGAACTGGTGATCCTGGAGGAGGTCGGCAGCAGGCGGCAGAAGATCGTCCGCCTCTTCATCGACCATCCGGGCGGGGTCACGCATGAGTTGTGCAGTCGGGTCTCGGCGGCGGTAGGGCAAGCGCTCGACGAGGCAGATGTGTTCGAGGGCTCGTACACTCTCGAAGTGAGTTCGCCGGGGTTGGAGCGGCCGTTGCGCAAGCGGAGCCACTTCGAAGCTCAGGTGGGCAAGAAGGTGTACGTGAAGACGCGGGCGCCGATCGATGGCGCCAAGGTCTGGCAGGGGACCCTGCTGGAGGTCGGCGAGACCGACATACTGGTTAAGGATGCGGGGCGCGAAGCGAGAATACCGCTCGCCGAGGTCAGTAGCGCCCCCCTGCTGTTCGAGTTCAACTAGGGGGAAGGGAATGAACAAGGAAGCAATC
>PMIZ01000159.1 GCA_003157225.1 Actinomycetota bacterium
GCGACCACCGGTCCGGACGCGTAGGCCCCCACGCCTATCACACAATGGGGCTTGAAGGAGCGCAGCAGCCTCCACGCGTCTACTCCCGCGACCGGCATGGAGCCGAGGGTATGGAGAGTCGAGAGTCCCAGCCTGCGCGCAAAACCCCGGACGCGAACCACCGAGAAGGGAAAGCCGGCTCTCGAGACCAACTCCTTCTCCATCCCGCGCGGGGTGCCACAGAACGCTACTTCGTGACCCCGCTGAGAGAGGACGTCAGCGAGCGCCAGAGCGGGCACCACGTGGCCCGCCGTCCCACCGCCTGCGATCAATATGCGTGACATTGGCGCACCTCACTGCTGCTGGCACCACCGATCGGGCGGGCGCACGTTTCGCGACCGCTAGGATCAATCCAACCGCCATCAACATCACCACGAGGCTGCTGCGGCCATAGCTTATAAACGGCAGAGGCACCCCCGTCAGAGGCAGGGCGCCGATGACTCCGCCGATATTGACAACTGCTTGTAGCGTGACGAGCATACCGCACCCAGCGATCAGGTACCTGGCCATGGGATCGGCGCACCTCCGGGCGAGCCGCCAGCAGGCCACGGCAAAGGCTCCGAAAAGGATGATCACGGCCAGGGCCCCCAGCAGCCCGTACTCCTCGCCCAAGATGCTGAAGATCATGTCGGTATGCGCCTTGGGAAGGTACTGGAACTTCTGGATGCTCTCCCCAGGGCCCACCCCGAACCATCCCCCGCGACCCAGCGCTACCAGTGACTGCCAGAGCTGGTAGCTCGAGCCCTGCGGGTCGGCGCTAGGGTTGAGGAACGAGAAGATCCGGCTGGTGCGTTCGGGGCTCGAGAGGATCACGCCCGCAGCCGCCGCCAACGAGGACCCGGCGAGCAAGATCCAGTGCTTCGCCTTCATTCCGGCAAGCCAAAGCAGGCCGAGCAGGAGGCCACCAATGATGATGGCGGTGCCGAGGTCGCCCTCCAGGGTGACGAGCCCACACATTCCCAGGCCGATGATCCCGAACGGCCAAACGTAGGCTCCGAAGTTCCCAGTCTGAGCCCTGCGCATGGACAGCAGGTGGGCACCCGTGAGCACCAGGGCTAGTTTCGCGAACTCGGAAGGCTGCAACGTGAACGGGCCCAGTTTGAGGTAGCTGGACGCGCCACCCGCCGTACGGCCGAACGGAGGGATATGGACCAGGAGCAGCGCGAACCCGACCAAGCCCAGAAACGCCATCGAGGCAACCCTCAGTTTACGGTAGTCAGCGCGCCAAATGACTATCAATAGCGCGACTCCTACGGCGGTGGCGACAGACTGCGTGCGCAGCAGGCCGAACTTGTCGCCGCCCTCCACCGCTCCGGCCACCGAGACCGAGAGCACCATGCACATTCCCGTGACCAGCAGAAGTAGCGTGGTTATCCAGACCAGGCGGTAGGATCCCGGCGCCTCGTCCCTTAGCCTGGCCAACTGACTCCGCTCGGTAGGAGTGGCGACCGGCTGCGTCCGCTGAGCCCGAACGATCGCGTCCTGAGCAGCAGGCTGCGTGCGCCTGGCAAGGATGGATGTTTCCCGGACGACGGCCTGGCTCATCGCTTCTTCCCACCCAGGCGAGTGACGAGGGCGCGAAAATGTTCGCCGCGCTCCTCGAAGTTGGAGTACTGGTCGAAACTAGCGCAGGCGGGCGCGAGCAGCACTACATCTCCGGGAACGGCCTTGCCCGAAGCGGCTTCAAGCGCGTGCTCCAGGTCTCCGGCGATGTAGGTGTCGGGAACGGCGGCCAACCCTTCGTGGACACGGACTTCTGCAAATGCCGCTTCGATGAGAGGAGTCGCCTCGCCTATCAGATACACCGCTTTGCAGCCTCTGGCGCAGGTGCGGGCGACCGGGCGATAGTCAGAGGCCTTGTCCCGTCCGCCGAGGATCAGATGAACGTTCTCCGCATATGCGTTGAGGGCGGTCAGGGTGGCCTCCACGTTCGTCGCTTTGCTATCGTTCACATACGTCACGCCGTCGACCATTCCTGCCATCTCGAGGCGGTGAGATACTCCGGTGAACGTCCGCAGGCCCTCAGCCGCGGCCTCCGAAGAGACCCCGCGGGCCATGGCGGCGGTGCCCGCGGCCAAGCAGTTCTCCAGATTGTGAAGACCCGGCAGCCGAATCTCGTCCATACGTACGACCGGCTGCCGCAGCAGGAAGATCGTTCCGTCACTTGGCCAGGACTCGGGCCGGGCGCCGTGTTCGCCCACGGCGTCCTGACCCCTCGTGGAGAAGAAGACCACTCGGGGTGCGCGTTCGCGGGACGCGAGCTCCAGACCGAGTTCGGCGACTGCGCTATCGCACAGGTTGAGGACGGCTACATCCCCTTCCTTCTGGTTGGTGAACAGCTTCGCCTTGCAGGCGAGGTACCGCTCCATGGTGCCGTGCCGGTCGAGATGATCCGGAGTGAGGTTGAGGAAGATCGCGGCCGCGGGGCGAAAACTGTGAACGTCCTCCAGTTGAAAACTGGACACCTCGACCACTAGTTCTTCGTCGGAGCCGATCTCACCGGCGACCGAGGTCACGGCCACCCCGATGTTGCCGAGCACGCGGACGGCGCGGCCGGCGGTGGCGAACAGGTGCCCGAGCAGCGCAGTCGTGGTGGTCTTGCCGTTCGTCCCGGTGACGGCATCGAAGGGGTTCGGGAACAGCACGTAGGCCAGCTCCAACTCGCTCCATACCGGAACCCCGTATCTGCCGGCGAGGACCACCGGTGCCGCCTCGGCGGGGATGCCGGGGCTCTTCACCACGAGGTCGGGCCGCGGCCATTCTTCGGCAAGCCTGTCCTCCGGCAGAAAACCGACCCCCGCGACACCGGCGGAGGCAAGGCTTGGTAGCGATTCCGGGGCACGACGGTCACTGAGAACGACCTCGCGCCCCAACCAGGCCAAGGCCACCGCCGCGCTGGTGCCCGAACGGCTGGCTCCGAGAACCAGGACGCGTTTCACCTCGTCGGGAAGCCCCATGCCCCCCCGCACGATGAGCGACGGGTCTCTACCCCAGCTCACGGCCCTTTGGGAAGACGCGTGTTGCTGAGGTAGTAGAGCGCGAACCCCGCCGCGGCCAGGATGGCGGAGATGATCCAGAAGCGCACGATGATCTTGGTCTCCGACCAGCCCTTGAGCTCGAAGTGATGGTGAATCGGGGCCATCAGGAAGACTCGCCGGTGAAAGACCCGGAAGCTGAAGACCTGGATGGCGACGCTCATGGCCTCGATCACGAACAGCATGCCGACCAGCAGCAGCAGTATCTCCATGTTCGTGGCGATGGCCATGCCCGCCAGCGCCGCGCCGAGGGCCAACGAGCCTGTGTCACCCATGAAGACGGCCGCCGGGTGGGAGTTGTACCAGAGGAAGCCGACACAGGCGCCGGTGAGACACGCGGCCAAGGCTGCCAGGTCGAGCCGGCCCTGGAGGAAGGCTATTCCGGCATAGGCGAACATCGCGATGGCCACTGTCCCGGCGGCCAACCCGTCGAGCCCGTCGGTGAGATTGACGGCATTGGAGAACCCGGCGATCAGCAGGAAGGCGAAAGGATAGTAGAGCCAGCCGATGTTCAGGCCCTGGCGCACAAACGGGACCGTCAGCCGCGCATCCACTCCTCCGTAGCGCAAGGCAAGCCACACGGCCACTCCGACGAGCGGCACCTGCAGGAGCAGTTTCACGCGGGCGCTCAAGCCGAGAGAACGTTGCCGCCATTGACTGATGAGATCGTCGGCGAATCCGATCATCCCCGAGCCGACCGCTAGGATGAGCACCACGAAGCTCGACACCGTCTTGGTGGCAAAGATGGCGTAGGGAATAATCGCAGCGGCCAGGATCAGCAGGCCTCCCATCGTGGGAGTCCCCTGCTTGGCGCTGTGGCTCTCAGGAGTCAGTTCGCGGACGTTCTGCCCGATGCCCCGCCGTTGCAGCCACCGGATGAACCGCGGCCCGGCCACCATCCCGAATATGAGCGCGACGAGTGTCGCCGACAGCAGCTTGAGCACTATTCAGTCTCCCTTGTCCCCGCCCGGCGCTCGTCTACGAGCCGCTGAACCATCGTCTCCAGACGAATGCTTCGCGAGGCCTTAAAAAGCACGACATCACGCGGCCCGAGACCGCGGAACACCGGGGAAGATTCTTCGGCCGATGCCACGTGTCCTGCGCGGCAGTCCGCACTCGATCTATGCCTCGCTTCCCACGCGTCACGAAAGCCCTTGACCGTCTCCAGCGACTCACTGCCGACCCCCCACAACGCCCGCACGCCCACCTCTGCCGCGTAGGCGCCCACCTCCCAGTGGAAACGCGCCGTCTCTGGTCCAAGTTCCAGCATATCGCCCAGCACAGCTACGGGTCGTTCTCCTCGCTCCGCGGCGACCCGCACTAGGTTGTCCAACGCCGCCCGCACGGCCGCCGGATTCGCATTGTATGTGTCATCGACCACCAGAACGCCAGGCAGTTCGATCAACTCGCCCCGGTGGCGGCTGAACTGCGTCTCCGTGACGCCGCTCGCACACTCGCCCACCGGCAGCCCCGCCGCCCAGCAGGCAGCCGCCGCCGCCGCCACATTCTCGGCAACATGAGCAGCAACGCGCCCAGTCTCCACCACAGCCTCACCCTCCGGCCAGCGCACCAGAAGCGCTTGTCCCCTCCCCTTCTCCGAGGGTCGCAGTGAAACCCGAACATCCGCCGTCGTGAGACGATCACCGGCGGAGAAGGTAACGGTCCTGCGACCGGCAACAGCAACAAAGGGCTGCAAAAGTTGGTCTTCCACCGGAACCACAGCCACGCCATTCTCGCCGAGTTCACCCAGAAGCTCAGCCTTCGCTCGAGCTATATTCTCAATGGTGCCCAGAAGCTCAAGGTGGACTGGATGGATGTTGGTGATGACGCCTACGTCCGGTTCTGCGATGCGAGCCAGCCGCGCTATCTCACCACTTCCTCGCATGCCCATCTCGACGACGACTGCATCCGTCTGGTTATCGATGCGCAGAAGCGTGAGCGGCACGCCCACCTCGTTGTTCTGGTTGGAGGCCGTCGTCGCCACTCGACAGACTCGGCCCACCATAGCGCCAAGAAGGTCCTTGGTGCTCGTCTTCCCTACACTTCCCGTCACGGCGAACACGACAGCCCGGGACTTCCGGCGAACCTCCCGCGCCAAGGCCCCAAGCGCCACCAGTGTGTCGTCCACCTCATAGACGGGCACCGCACACGCCGTTGTCGCCGCCGTTGTCTCCATTACCACCCCGCAGGCGCCCGCCTCGACTGCGGCACCGACGAAGTCGTGACCGTCGAAGCGCTCCCCCCTCAGGGCGACATAAAGATCACCACGGCTGAGCGACCGGCTGTCGATGCTGATACCCGTGACCGAGCCGGCCAAAGAAGCAATACCCAGAGCGCGCCCCGCTTCTTCCGCGCTGAGAGTGATCACCGACGGCTTCCTCGCAAAGCCAGGAGCGCCTCGCGCGCGACCTCACGGTCATCGAAGGGCACGGTCCCCTCGGCGAACTCCTGCCCCGACTCGTGACCCTTGCCGAGGATGAGCACCACGTCACCCGCCCGCGCCGCCGACACGGCGGCGCCGATGGCGAGTCGCCGGTCGGGTTGCACTATCGCCGCGTGCGGCGACTCCAGCCCGGCAGTGATGTCGGCGATGATGGCCAGCGGATCCTCCGTTCGGGGGTTGTCGGAAGTGACTATCACGATATCCGATACCTTCTCGGCCTCGCGGCCCATGAGGGGACGCTTGCCCCGGTCACGGTCACCCCCGCAGCCCAACACCGAGATGAGCCTCCCTCCACTGAAGTCTCTGGCAGTCTCTACAACGTTGCGTACGGAGTCCGGCGTGTGAGCGTAATCGACCAACACCGCGAAGTCCTGCCCGGCGTCCACGGTTTCCATACGGCCCGGAACGCCCCGAAAACCCCGCAGCGCAGCCAACATCCGTTCCAGATCAAGACCCAGGCTCAGGCCGATCCCGAGCGCGGTCAACGTGTTGGCCACGTTGAAGGAGCCCATCAACCGGGTTGCTATCTCCAATCGGATATGACCCTCGTCGGCCGGCCCCGTAACGCGCTTCGCCGCCGAGCCGCGAACGACGAGGGTGCCGCGAGTACCTGATTGGTCGATCTGATAGTCGCTCCATTCCAAGTCGGCAGTCCCCCATCCCGGCACGCTGCCCGAGACCGCGCAGCTGATGACGCGGTCCCTGACGGACATCTTCGCTAGTTGAAGCCCGAAGGGATCATCGACGTTGATCACCGCGCAGGTCTGCTCCCTGGCGAAGTCCGGGTCGAGGAATAGGCGGCACTTCGCCCCGAAGTAGTCCTCCAGCGTCTTGTGATAGTCAAGATGGTCCTGTGTTAGGTTGGTAAAGGCCACCACGTCGAACTCGATGCCGAGCGCGCGGCCCAGGTCCAGTGCGTGCGAAGATACTTCCATGACCGCCGCCCGGTCGCCCGCTTCCACCATCTGCGCCAGGTCGTGCTGCACGTCAAGGGCCTCCGGAGTGGTGCGACCGGCGGGCAGGACCCGCCCCCCGATGCGCCTCTCGACGGTACCCATGAGACCGGCCCGCAGTCCGGCCATGTCGAGCAGATGGGCGGCGAGAAAGGCTGAGGTGGTCTTGCCATTCGTGCCCGTGATGCCTACGGTGAGCAGTTTCGAGCTCGGACGTCCATAGAAGGTGGCGGCCACCAGTCCCATTGCCCTGCGCACGGACCTGACTACCACCTGAGTCACTGGAAGGTCGAGTTGGCGCTCCACACAAAGTGCAGCCGCACCGCGAGCCACGGCGTCCGAAGCGAAGTCGTGACCGTCGCGCGCGAAGCCGGCTAC
Organism: Actinomycetota bacterium; assembly: GCA_003157225.1. Next base: position 6,849 of record PMIZ01000159.1, read on the forward strand.
GCAGAAGAAGAGAGCCCCCGGGACCACCTGATCGCTCCGGTAGCTGAGTGTGGTTATGCCTGGGTCGGCCGCGCCGACCACGCGCCAGCCTTCGACCCCGGCGAAAAGGTCACTGAGTCTCACGGGTACGGATTCTATCATCGGTGGGGTCTTGCAGGCCGCGTCGATCGACCGGCGCTAGGGGCCTCAGTTGGGGGAAGTGGGTGGGATGCCCAGGCGCTTGAGAGCGAAGTCGGCGATCTTGGCAAAGGCCGGAGCGGCCACGTAGGCTCCGAACTGCTGGGTAATCGGATCGTCGACCGTGACCAGGATAACCAGCCTCGGATGCGACGCGGGGACCATGCCGACAAACGAGGCAACGACGCGATCGGCATAGTACCCGCCGGTATCCTTGACCTTCTGGGCGGTGCCGGTCTTGCCTGCCACGTCGTAGCCCTTCACCTGAGCCAGTTTGCCGGTGCCGTCCTGAACCGTGACGGTCAACATCTGCCGCAATTGCGCGGCCACGCTTTCGCTGATGACCTGCCTGGTCCACGGCTGCCCCTGCCCCTTGACGAGATGAGGCTCGACCATGACGCCGTCATTGGCGATGGCGGCGTAGGCAGCGGCCAGCTGGAGTGGGGTCACCGCGACGCCCTGGCCGATGGGAACGTTGGCGATGGTTGTGCCCGACCAGCGCTCCGGCGCCAGCATCTGCCCGTCGACCTCACCAGGGAAGTCCACGTCCAGCTTCTGGGTGAATCCAAACTTGCGGATCATGTCCACCAATCGGGTCTTGCCGACCTTCAGTCCTAGCGTGACCGCGCCCACGTTGGATGACTTCGAGAGTATCTCGGTGACGGAGTAGTTCCGCACCGGCGGCACGTTCTCGCCGTGAGCCTCGTGCACCACTCGGTCATAGACGGCGATCGTAGGCTTTAGAGAGAATTTGGTGTCCGGCGTCACCAGGCCCGCTTCCAGGGCCGCCGCCGCGACCACCATCTTGAACGTCGATCCAGGCTCGTACTGATCGGTAACGGCCATGTTGCGGCGATCGCTCTCCTTGATCGCACTCGAAGCGAAGTCGTTCGCGTCAAACACAGGAGTGTTCGCCATGGCCACAATCTCTCCATTCGTGGGATCGATCACCACGGCGCAGGCTTTGGTCGCCTTGAATTCCTGCACGATGTCGGTGAGTACTTTCTCCGTCTCGTACTGGATGTCGGCGTCGATGGTAAGAGTCAGATTTGCTCCCGGGACTGCCTGCTTCACCGCGGTCGTGGCGAGACGGTGCCCGCTGGGATCGCTCACCACCTGGAGCTCGCCGTTCTGGCCCGACAGTTCGTCGTCGTACTGAAGCTCCAGCCCCGCAAGGCCCTTGTCGTAGTCACCGCCGACCAAACCCAGGAGCTGCGGCGCCAGCGCCCCTTTTGGATAGACCCGCTTGGCCTCAGAACAGACGCCGATGCCCGCGATATTCAAGTCCGTCACCCTTTGACCCACGGCCAAGTCGATCTTCCGCGCGAGATACCTGAAAGCGGAGTCACCACTCAGCTTCGTCACCAGTTCCTCTTCGGCTATCCCCAACACTGGAGCGAGCTGCTTGGCAGCCGCGATCGGGTCCTTGATCTGCTTGGGATCGGCGTAGACGCTCGCCATTGTCCTCGACATGGCGAGCACCTCACCATTGCGGTCGTAGATGGCGCCCCGGGGCGCGTCGAGCTCTATGCTGTGGACGGACTGTACCTCAGCCTTGTTTTGGAGAGCAGGGGCGGCGATTACTTGCACGTAGAAGGTCCGGCCCATGAGGAGGACGAGGAAGAATAGAGCGAACCCCATGAACAGAGCAAGACGCTTGTTCGTCCGGCTCATTGTCACCTGCCGGCGACCGTGGTATCACCCTTCGCCACCGCCGTCTGGATGCCCGTCTCCACGTAGCTAACCGACTTGGCCGGCTCGAGACCGAGGCGTCCTGCCTGCTCGGCCAGCCTGTCCGGAGTGGACAAGGCCGAGATCTGGGCGGAGAGCGAGGAGGTTTCGGCTGCCAACTGTTTCTGTTGGGTCTGAAGCTGGCCGACGGTGGATTCCACCTGAGTGGCAGCTGAGTTGATGAGCACCGGCGCGATGATGGCGCATCCAAGTAACAGTCCACAGAAGAGGACGGCGGCTACTACCAACCTCCACCTGGGTTTGCGCCGAGTGACGACCTTGAGTTCGGGGAGGACTGGAGCTTGCCTTGTCTGCTCAACTTCGCGAGGCACTCGCGCAGTGGCCTCTCGGGTGTAGTAGCGGGTGTAGCGCGTCCGAGCCTCCAAGCGCTCCGCACTGCGGGTCGCGGCCGCGGAGGGGGTGAGGTCTCCCTCCCAGGCGTCCATCCAGGCCGAACGCGTGGGAGTGGACATCAGAGTCTCCTGAGCGCCCGCAGTTTGGCCGAAGCGGACCGAGGATTCAGTTCCAGTTCGCGCAGGCCGGGAATCACGGGCTTGGAGGTCAGCACCTCCCCCGTGGTCTTGCCGCCGCAGACGCACACCGGGAACTCGGGTGGGCAGCTGCACGCGCGGGCCTTACCCGCAAAGAACTCCTTTACCATCCTGTCTTCGAGCGAGTGGAAGCTGATAACGGCCAGCACTCCTCCCGGCTCCAGCAATGAGAACGCGAGAGGCAGCGCACGGCGCAGGCTGTTCAGCTCGTCGTTGACTTCGATCCGGAGGGCCTGGAACACCCGCCGCGCCGGATTGCCGGCACCAAACCGAGCTGGGGTTGGGATGGCCCACTTGATAGTCTCCACCAGCTCGCAGGTGCGCGAGTAGGGCGTTCTCTGCCTGCGCGAGACGATCGCCCGAGCGATCCTGCGTGAGTACCTCTCCTCGCCGTAGCGACTGAACAAGGTGGCAAGGTCGGCTTCCGGCCAGGTATTGACGATATCCGCGGCCGTCACGGCCAGTGTCGGATCCATGCGCATGTCGAGGGGAGCGTCGTAGCTGTACGAGAAACCCCGTTCGGGGGTATCGATCTGCATGCTGCTGAGACCCAGGTCCATGTAGATGTGGGTCGCTTTGAGACCCTCACTGGCGAGTTCGGTCAAGCTGTCGGCGAAGTTGCCCAGCAGGAACCGCGAACCACAATGCAGGTCCGCCTTGAGGTCGAAGTAGTAGTCCTCTGCGACGGGGTCTTGGTCGCACGCGACCAATTCGCCTCGCCGTCCTAGCTCCGCTCCGACTGCCGCCGCGTGCCCACCGCTGCCGAAGGTGCAGTCGATGACACGGCTATGGGCGCGCACGTCGAGCAGGTCGAGCAGCTCTTGTGTCAGGACCGGGACGTGAGCCATGGCCATCTCCGTGACGAATGAGGCTGCCGCTGCGCTAAGCATTCTTGCCCCGCCTTTCCGCTCTGCGTGCCGCCAAGGTGTCCGGATTCCAGATCTCGAGGTGGGTACGGTTGCCGATGATCTTGACCTTGCCGGACAGTCCCAACTCTTCTCTGCGCTGGGTAGGGATGAGAACTCGGCCCTGCCGATCGGGTTCCAGATAGTCCTGGTTCATGTAGATGTCGCGGGCTCGCCAATCGGCTTCCTCGCTCTCGAAGACGTCGAGAGGTTCTATGTTTTTCGTATCGAATTCTTCCCACGACTCGGGATGAAACACAGAGACACACGGCTCTTTGCCGGGGAAGCGAACCAGGACGACGCCCTTCTCGAAATACTCCCGATACCGCGCAGGCAGTGTCACCCGACCCTTGGGATCGACGGCATGATCGAACTCACCTGACAGCAATATCCGTTGCATGTTTGACATCTTACTCCACTTTGTTCCACTTTTCAACACTTTTCTTTCATATCCTGCCACTCACCCCCTTTTCCCTGCTCAGACCCCATATTGGGCTGCTTCTCGCCTGCGGTCCTGCTGAAGAGACGTCGGTTTTCCCCGGCAAACCGCGCGGTACGGCGGCGCGCCAACCCGCAGGGATGACTGCACTCATTCCTGTATGACAACTATTCTGCAGCGTCTATTGCACTGCGCGAGCCCGTGCGTGGGCGGAACTGAAGCTGGTCACGGAGACGCGCCTGGGTGACTACCCGGCGGATGCGAAGGCGATCCAACTGGGCACGTCGGCCCANNAGACGGCGAAGTGGCGCGTACTCGAGCAGAAGCCGTTTCTGCTCCCCCAGGTTTGAGAAGAACACCCGCACGATCCCCCCGGGCTCCACGCCAAGCACCACGCCCTCTCCGAACTTCGCGTGCAGCACCTTGTCACCGGCGGCCAGGCCGGCTTCGCCATGGAAAGACCGCGGCGCACCGGCGCCCGACGGCGGACGGCTGGGTCTCGGCGGGCCCTCTCCTCCACCGTAGGTGAGGCCTCCCGGGCGCGGGGCACGGTTGGACACTCCCCCGGCATCCCTGTATTCCACCAGTTGCCCGGGTATCTCGCCTAGGAAACGGCTCGGGAGTTTGTAGCCGGCCCCACCCTGGAGCATACGGGAATGGGCATACGACAGGACCAGGCGGTCTCTAGCGCGAGTCATGCCCACGTAGCAGAGGCGCCGCTCTTCCTCGAGCCGTTGCTCGTCGAGCGAGCGGGAGTGCGGGAAGAGGCCCTCCTCCATGCCGGTGACAAACACCAGAGGGAACTCGAGCCCCTTGGCGTTGTGCAGCGTCATCAGGGTGATGACGGCGTGGCCCTCTTCGAGGCTGTCGATGTCGGCGTAGAGGCTGATCTCCTGCAAGAAGTCGCTGGCGGTGCCGTCCGGGTTCATCCGATCGAACTCCTCGGCCACGCCGATGAACTCCTCGAGGTTCTCGACCCGCCCTTCGGCCTCCAGAGTCCGCTCCGCCTTGAGCGAGTCCAACAAGCCGCTCTCGCTGAGGATCTTCCTGACCAACCGGGCCACGGAGGTCTCCTTCCCGGCCTCCTCGGCCCAGCACACAAAGCCTCCGCCCAGACTCGCGCACGATTGTGCGGCTCCGCTCGTGAGCCCGGGCACCTCGCCCGCGGAGACGAGCGCCTCGCGCAGCGGCACCTCGTGCTCGGCAGCATAGCTCTGCAGACGGCCGATGGCCACCTCTCCTAGCCCTCGCCGAGGAGTATTGATCACACGCAACAGCGAGAGGTCGTCGGTCTCGTTCATCACCACGCGCAGGTAGGCGAGCAGGTCCTTGATCTCAGCCCGCTGATAGAACTTCGTCCCGCCGACCACGCGATAGCCCACGCCCTGCCGTACCAGCATGTCCTCGATCACACGCGACTGAGCGTTGACCCGGTAGAAGACGGCTATGTCGGAGGCGGGCCGCTCCTTGAGCGCCCGCACGATCTCGTCACATACGAGACGGGCCTCTTCGTGCTCGTCACGGCACTCGAGCACCACCACCGGCTCGCCCTTTCCCCGCTCGCTCCACAGGTTCTTGGCTTTGCGTTTGCGGTTATGAGCCACCAGGGCATTGGCCGCGTCGAGGATGGTCGTGGTTGAGCGATAGTTCTGCTCCAGAGTGACCACCTTGGTGTCGGGAAAGTCGTCCTCGAAGTTGAGGATGTTGCGTACGTCGGCTCCGCGCCAGGAGTACACCGACTGGTCGTCGTCCCCCACCACTGTGACCTGCCGGTGTTCCTCGGTGAGGAGCTTCACCAGAAGGTACTGCGATTTGTTCGTATCCTGGTACTCGTCCACCAGGACGTGGCGGAACTGGTCTCGGTAGTACTTCAGCCTCTCCGGGTAGAGCCGGAGAACGTCCACCATCCGCATGAGCAGGTCGTCGAAGTCGAAGGCATTTTGCTCCAATAGCCTCGCCTGATACCGGCGGTAGACCTGAGCGACCACGTCCCGGAAACCCGAGGCCCCGTCTTCGGCATTGCCCGCGACGCCGTCCCGGGCGAAGTCGTCCACGTCGATGAGTTTGTTCTTAGCATCTGAGATGAGACTCTGAACCCCGCGCGGGGGAAAGCGCTTCAGGTCGAGGCGTAGATCCTCAAGGCAGTGCTTGATGAGACGCGTGGAGTCGTCTTCGTCATAGATGGTGAAGTTGGCGCGGTAGCCAAGCAGAGGCGCATCGTGCCTGAGCATGCGGGCGCAGGCCGAGTGGAACGTGCAGACCCACATCCATTCGGAGACCGAGCCCAGCAGGCCGGCAACCCTATCCTTCATCTCGCCTGCGGCCCTGTTGGTGAAGGTTATTGCCAGCGTCTGATGCGGACGCACCTGCCCGCTTTCGATGAGATAGGCGAGACGATAGGTCAGCACCCGGGTCTTGCCCGATCCCGCCCCGGCGAGCACGAGGAGAGGCCCGCCGCCGTGAAAGACGGCCTCACGCTGTCGCTCGTTGAGGTCTGCGGCTAGACGAGAACCTCTCGGATCAGACGTCGGGTATGCCATCGGTCCTGACCGGGTCACAGGCTAGCTCGGACCCGGGAAGCGACCTCTCCGGCCGGTGGCTGGTCGCCCAGCCGAGGGAGTCGGCATCGGGCATCGTCACCCCGGCCTTGCGCAACTCCTCGATCTCGTTCTCCAGCTGCACCACTCTCCGCACCACGCACTTCATCGCTTCAGCTACCGGGTCGGGGAGATGCGTATAGTCGATATCGGGAATCCCCACCTTCGTCCCGTCACTGATCACCGGCCGGCCCGGGTTGCCGACCACCGTGGTGTTGGGGGGAACGTCGTGTACCACGACACTTCCGGATCCAACCTTGACGTTGTCGCCCACCTTGATGGAACCGAGCAGCAGCGACCCCGCGCCGAGCACGACATTGTCACCGATCGTCGGATGTCGCTTGCCCGTCCCCTTCCCGGTGCCGCCCAGGGTCACGCCCTGATAGATGGTCACATGGTCGCCGACTTTCGCCGTCTCGCCGATGACCACGCCGGCCCCGTGATCGATGAACAGTCCGTCGCCCAGGGTCGCACCCGGGTGTATCTCGATGCCCGTGAGCCAACGCGCGAATTGCGAAACGAGGCGAGAGGCCAGCGGCACCTCCCGTTTCCACAGGAGACCCGCGAGACGGTGCAGCCAGAGCGCGTGCAACCCGGGATAGCAGGTCAGGATCTCGATGTCGCTCCGGGCCGCCGGATCGCGCTCTCTGATGGCCTGCATATCGCGCGCCAGCGTAGCCTGGAGCCGCTTGCCGATCTCGGCTAGCTGCTGCAGCGCGTATCCGGCCGCGTCGAGTGCGCTCATCCGTCCTCCTTCAGAGCGGCGGCGTGCCGCAAAGGCTCGTTGAGACTGCCGCTCCTGAACCCTTCGAGATCCAACGTCACATACAAGTAGCCCAGGTCGCGCAGGAGCCTTACGATAGCATGCCGGGTAGGCCCCTCAGCCGCACGGGACAGGTCGGCGGGGGCCACCTCCACTCGGGCGATATCACCGTGATGCCTCACCCTCACGGTCTCGAAACCTAGCGTCCTCAGGCCTCGCTCGGCCACCTCGATCACGCGAAGCTTCTCACTAGTAATGGACTCGCCATAGGGAAAGCGGGAGGATAGGCACGGAGACGACGGTAGGTCCGCATTGGAGAGCCCTAGCCTTCGGGCTAACGCGCGCACCTCGCTCTTGCCGATGCCCGCTTCCGCCAGCGGACCGCGCACGCCCAGCTCTTCGGCGGCATGCGTTCCCGGGCGGTAGTCGGCTTTGTCGTCGCTGTTGGCGCCGTCCACCACGGCAGCGAAGCCCTCCGCCTCCGCCAGTTCCTGGAGTCTTGCATACATGACGCGCCGGCACAGGTAGCAGCGATCGGGCGGATTGGCCGAGAAGCCGGGAACCGCGAGTTCGTCGGTGCTGATGACGATATGGCGAGCCCCTAGCGCCGCGGCCGCTTCGCGGGCCGCGACCAGCTCTTCCTCAGTGTGCACGTCGCCGTGAGCGGTCGCGGCCAAGACCCGGTCGGGTCCCAGCTCGTCCAAGGCCAGCCGTAGCAACAGGCTGGAATCCACGCCTCCGGAGAAGGCCACCACCACCGACTCCAATTCGCCGAGCAGAGCCCTGGCTCGCGCCTCCCGGGCCCTCTCTTCGTCCGCCGGGCTACTCACGACCGCTCCACCTCCCCTTCTGGGGCGCAGCAGACGCATTCGGGATCTCGTGGCACGTGGAGCTTGTCGAAGCTCAGGTCCCAGACATCCACCACGAGCAGGTCACGATTGCGGGCCGCAGGGTCGACAATCAGCCTGATGGCCTCCGTCGCTTCGACGCTCGCAATGACTGCGACGACCGTGTTCATCACCCCTGCAACGCTGGCGGTGGGAGACTGCTCCGGAGAGGGTAGCTCGCGAACCAGACACCGCAGACAAGCCCCGTCCCCGGGGACGACGGTCAGGGACATGCCGCTCGTCCCGATGACACCCCCGTACACCCAGGGCAGCCCGCGCCGCACGGCATACTCGTTGATGAGAAACCGGGTGGGGAAGTTGTCGGTGCCGTCGACGAGCAGATCAAGGTCCGAGGCGAACGCAGGCAGGTTCTCGGCCTCGAGTCTCGCCACGACGGGCTCAACGGTTACATCGCTGTTCACACAGCGTAGGTATCGGGCAGCCGCCTCGGCTTTGGGGACCTGGCGCCTCACGTCGTCCTCGGTGTATAGCATCTGGCGATGCAGGTTATGCAACTCGGCGTGATCGCTGTCTATGACCCGGAGAAAGCCTACACCCGCCCGCACCAAGTGCATGGCCACCACCGATCCGAGGGCTCCGCAGCCCACAAGACCGATGCGGGCCGCCGCCAGCTTCTGCTGTCCCTCCCGGCGGATCTGGGGAAGTAGCATCTGCCTGCTGTAGCGCTCGAAGCGGTCCGAATCCGTCATGGTGCTCTTCTTCACCCAATCGTCCCCGACGAGCCGGCAGCCTGCGCTCCGGCGCTGCTCGAGGAGGGCGGTACGTAGTCCTTGCCCACGACGATCACGACGTGCCCGGGCCGGACTTTGTCGTTCTCGGTGACCGTGCCGGTCCCGAGGAAGGCCCTCACCCTGGAACCCGTCTCGGTATCGCCGGGAAAGACCTCGATGCGCGTCTGCTCCACTCCCGGGAAGTCGTCGGAGTTGCCCGTCGACGAGACCGCGTATCCCAGCGGCTTGAGTTGACGCACGGCCAGTTCGGTGATCCCTATCACGCCCGAGCCGTTCTGCACCTCCACGGTGACGGCTGCGTCACCGGGCGCGCTTGCCAGCAACGCTTTGACCACGTCGGCTCTGGGGTCGAGAAACGAGGAACCATCCGCTTGCACACCGGCAACGGCGGCGGCGATCCAGTCTCCGTCCGCCGCGGCAAAGTTCGCAACCGCAGCCCGGAACTCGGAAGAGTCACCTGATAGAGGGAGCTTCTCCCAGCGGGAGGCGCTTCCGGCATCCTTACCGCGTAGCAGCTCGAGGACCGCGGCCGCTACCTGAGTGACGACGCCCTCGTCGGAGGTCAGGGTGTTGGGTGGAAGTTCCTTGAGCCCCGCCTCTACCATCGTGGCCCTCAGCCCGGCCCACGGCACCGAGGTTACGCTCCCCACCTGGGCCCCAAATGCATCGCCAAGTGCGCTGATGAGAAGGCTCTTCTGGTTACTCCCTGCCAGCGCAGAGACTAGTTGAAAGCTGTCGCCCACCTTCAGCAGAGTGATCCCGGGGATGGCCAGCACGACTCCGCCCGCCGAGCGGCTCTGGAGCAGCACCATCACAGGGGGCGTCTCCCCCTGCTCGACTACCAACAAGGTTCCCCGCCGCGCCGGCCCCGGCACGGTGGTCGAGACGGCGCTCACGCTCTTCTGCGCTTTGTCGGGCCCGCCAAAAACGACCAACAGCGCCACCACGACCGCGATCACGACCACAGCCGGCACCGTTACGAGCCACAATCTGGTCCTGAACTTGCGGCGGCGCGCCGCTCCACGGAGCGAGCGCCGCTCGGACCGGGCGTCGTAGCCCAAGGCCGCTCGCCGCCTGTTGAGGTGCGATGACCGCGGCGCCCCGGGGCCACCGTCCGGGCGCTCCTCGTTCAGGTCTTGCATCCGCTGTCCTCCTCGCCCGGCCCCGGACCTGGTCCGTAGTACCCGCTCTTCTCGATCAGCTGCGCCACAGCCTCGGGGATGAGATAGCGCGCACCGGTCCCGGCCGCGAGCCGCGCCCTTATCATGCTCGAGGAGATGGCCAGGGCCGGCACTTCCATGACCCTGACCCTCGCTTCCGGAACCAGCCCGACGCCCATCGAGCGGAACTGCTCGAGAAGGCCCGCCAGCCTGGAAAGGTCGTAGCCGGGCCGGGTGGCCGCAATGAAGGTGGAGAGCTCGAGCACCCGCAGGGGATCCTTCCAGGTGAGGATGTCGAGCACAGCATCGGCCCCGGTAATGAAAAAGATCTCGGCGCCCGGCGGTAGGACGCCTCCTAGGTGCTCGAGGGTATCGACCGTGTAGCTGATGGCGTTGCGCTCGAGTTCGAAACGAGAGACAGAGAACCTCGGGTTGCTGGCTGTCGCCACCGAGACGAGCAGGTAACGGAGCTCCCCGGGGGCCATGCGCCGCTCCTTATGGGGAGGATCACCGGCCGGCATGAAGAGCACCTGGTCGAGCTCGAACTGCAGCAGAGCCTCTTGGGCGGTCACCAGGTGTGCGATATGGATAGGATCGAACGCGCCTCCCATTATCCCAAGACGCAGCCCGGGCTTGTCACACAATCTGGCGATGAGACCGTCCTGATCCATATTCCCCCTGCGCGGCCGGCGAACGTCCTGTCCTTTAGCGAACGTGACCCCTGCCGGTCACCACGTACTTGGTCGATGTCAGCTCCTTGAGCGCGAGCGGCCCCCGTGCGTGCAGCTTCTGAGTGGAGTTGCCTATCTCCGCCCCCAGCCCGAAGACCCCACCATCGGTGAAGCGAGTGGAGGCGTTGACATAGACCACGGCTGCGTCGACGGCCTGCGCAAAACGCCGGCTGGATTCGAGATCACGAGTGACAATGGCTTCCGAGTGGCTTGTGCCGTAGTGATTGATGTGCTCGATAGCTTCGTCCAGGCTGCTCACCACCTTCACCGCCATCTCCATGCCGAGGAATTCTGTCGCGTAGTGCTTGTCGGTGGCTTTCCAGAGCTTGACGTCGGTCTCACCCATGAGTTCGCGTGTCCTCGCATCGACGTAGAGCTTCACCTTGCGCTCGTTGAGGGCCTTCACGACCTCGGGAATGAACTTGGTCGCCGCACCCTCGTGCACCAGAAGTGTCTCGGCCGCGTTGCACACGCCGGGCCGCTGGCACTTCGCGTTGATGGTGATGGCGAGGGCCTGCTTAAGGTCCGCCGACTTGTCCACATAGACGTGGCAGTTGCCACCCGCCGCGTAGATGACCGGGACCTTCGAATTCTCTACAAGGAAGTCTTTGAGGGCCTCTCCCCCTCTCGGGATGACGAGATCGATCAGATCCCTCATCTGCAGCAACTCGAGAAGCGCCTCGCGATCTTTGCCGGCCACGAATTGGATGCACTCCGCCGGAAGCCCGACCTCGATGGCGGCTCCCGTGATGACCTCAGCCAGGATGCGGTTCGAGCGATAGGCATCGCTGCCTCCACGTAGGATGATGGCGTTGCCGGTCTTGAGGCAGAGAGCAGCGGCATCCACGGTAACGTTTGGTCGTGCCTCGTAGACAACCAAGATGACCCCGAAGGGGACCCTCACCTTCTGGATCTCCAATCCTTCCGGCGTCCTCCAACCACCGACCACCTCGCCCACGGGATCGGGGAGGGCCGCTACGTCCTTGAGGCTGATCGTTATCCCCTTGAGCCGGCCTTCGTCGAGTAGCAGCCGGTCAATGAGAGCCGGGGAAAGCCCCTTCTTGCGACCCTCCGCAATGTCCTCCTCGTTCTCGGAGAGTATCTCCGCGCTGCGCCGTTCAAGCGCCTCGGCCATGGCGAGTAGCGCCTTGTTCTTGATGGACGAGTTCGCCGCGGCCAGGACGTAAGAGCTCCTCTTGGCGTCAGTCGCCAGTTCCTTGATCTTCAATGATCCTCCTGCTCGCTAGCGCGCTAAAACCATGTAGTCTCTATGGATCGCCTCGGGAGAGGCCTGGGGCAGCAGTTCCGCTACCCGGCTGCTCTGCAGGCCTTTGGCCCTGTCAAGATCTTTCCTTGAGTAGCTTACGAGCCCCTTGGCCAGTTCGGTGCCATCTTCAGTAACCACCATGACGGCGTCTCCCGCCGCGAAGTCGCCTTCGACGCCGATCACTCCCACCGGCAGGAGACTGCCTTTGCCTCGCAGGGCCTTCACCGCGCCGGCATCCACCACGACTCTCCCGCGCGCAGGCTTGCCGTACAACAGCCACAGTTTGTAATCGGGCAGGCCCAATGCACGCGCGGAGAACCGGGTGCCTATCTCCGCCCCCGCGACGCATTCATGGAGCACGTTCGGGCGGTCTCCGGGGGCGATCACGGTCTCCACGCCGCCGCTTGTCGCGATGCGGGCGCTGTTGACCTTGCTGGCCATACCCCCCCTGCCCAGCGGTCCGATCGCACCGATGCGCACGCGCTCCAGCTCGCTCATGTCTTCCACCCTGGTGATCAGCCGCGCGCTGTCGTCCTCGTGCGGATCGGCCGTGTAGAGCCCCTCGGTGTCGGTGAGCAGTACGAGCAGGTCCGCCTTGACCAGCAGAGCTACTTGGGCGGCGAGGGCGTCGTTGTCGCCGAAGCACAGCTCATCGGTAGCCGTGGTGTCGTTCTCGTTGATGATCGGCACTACCTTCCAGTCAAGTAGCCGCTTGAGCGTGTTGCGGGCGTTGAGGTACTGGGTGCGAGCTGCCACGTCGAAGGCCGTGAGCAGCACCTGCGCGGTGATCACGTTCTCATGCGAGAACAGCTCGGTGTAGACATGGAATAGCCGGCCCTGACCCACGGCCGCGGCGGCCTGCAGATCGACGACCTCGCCTGGGCGCTGCTTGAACTTGAGCAAGCCGAAGCCTGAGGAAACCGCTCCGGACGATACCAGCAGCACCCGGTGTCCTTGGGCGTGCAGCTCGCAGATCTCGGCCACCAGGCCGGCGACGGGCGACAACCGAAAGGTGCCACGCTCGTTAGTAAGCGTGCTGGAGCCTATCTTGACCACAACCGTCTTGCCCGAGCGCTTGCCTGCCACGTCAGCCTCTACTGGAATTCGAAGGTGTAGCCTTCTATGTCCACTTCATCCCCCGGTTGGGCCCCTCGTGCCCGTAGTGCAGAATACACCCCTAGTCGGTCAAGCCTTTCGGCCAGATAGCGACTAGCTTCTTCATTGTCGAGGTCGAACCTGCTCACCAGGCGGCGAACCGCTTCGCCGCGCACCACGAACCCGTCCTCTTCGTGAGTCACCGCGAAGGCGGCTGCACCCACCCCGCGCGGGCGATAGGTGACGTGGCCGCCCGGCCCCACCGCGCCCTCGAGCGGCTCCGGGTACTGCCCCGCCCCTTCCGGCTCGGCCTCGAGAGTCTCCCCCGGATCGCGCAACTGCTGGAAAAGGGGGCCGACCCAGCGCAGGAGCTCCTCGATGCCCGCCCCGGTCACGGCGGAGACAGGCCACACTGACTGAGAGGCGAGGGGGGCGTCCTCACCTACGAGATACGAGAAAGCCGGATGGCCTTCCTTCCGAAGGCGCTCCACTTCGGCGGTCAGAAGCGCCCGCTGCTCGTCCAGCACATCGGTGGAAACTGCGTCGATCTTGTTCAGCACCACTACCTGAGGCTTCTCCGCCAGACTCGAAGCGTGAGCATCCAGTTCGGCGAGAATGGTGCGGAAACCTTCGAGCGATTCAGAGCCGTAGTACCCAGTCACGTCCACGACATGAATAAGCAGCCGGCAGCGCTCGAGATGAGCCAGGAACTCGTGCCCCAGCCCGATCCCTTCGCTTGCACCCTCCAGCAGGCCGGGCACATCTGCCAAGGTGAACACGTCGCCTTCCCCCGACCAGTCGACCACTCCCAGCATGGGTTCCACAGTGGTGAACGGGTAGGCCGCGACCTTCGGCTTGGCGTTGGAAAGCCGCCGCAACAGCGAGGACTTGCCTGCATTGGGAAGCCCCGCCAGCCCGGCGTCGGCAATGAGTTTGAGCGAAAGCCGCAGCCAGCGGCTTTCGTTCCGTTCGCCCAACTCCGCAAACTTGGGGGCCTGGCGCACGGAGTTGACGAAACGGGCGTTACCCCGGCCTCCGACGCCACCCCGGGCCACCACTACCTGCTGGCCGGGCCGGACGAAGTCGGCGAGGAACTCGCCCTCGGTCTGCCCCGGGCCGTCTTCCTCGATCAGCGTGCGACCGTGCTTGGGGCCGTCCTCGACCTCGGCGCCTTCGATTCGCTGCTCTTCTTCGCCGGTCTCCGTCACGGCCCAGACCTGAGTACCGAGGGGCACGGGCACGATGACGTCCTCCCCATCGGCGCCGTGCTTGCGAACGCCATGCCCCGACTGTCCCGGTTGGGCCTTGAAATGGATCCTATAGGTGAAGAGCTGCAGGTCGCGCAGTTGCGGGTCGGCTACGAGAATGACGTCTCCGCCCCGGCCGCCGTCGCCCCCATCAGGGCCCCCGCGCGGCACGTGCATCTCCCTGCGAAAAGAGACGCAGCCGTTCCCGCCATTGCCGGCAGCCACGTGGATCTTTGCGTGATCGAAGAACATGGACGGATCCGAGCGGAGGGGAGCCCGGCTGCCCGTTGCCTGCCGAGTACTACTCGGCGGCTATGCTGATGACGCGCCCGGCCTTGCCCGTGGAGAAAACCACGCGGCCCGCCGCGGTCGCGAACAAGGTGTCGTCCTTGCCCATGCCCACATTCACGCCTGGACGGAACTGGCTGCCACGCTGACGAACGAGGATGGCGCCGGCCTTCACGGTCTCCCCGGCAAACGCTTTCACGCCCAGACGCTGGGCATTGGAATCGCGGCCGTTCCTGGAACTGCCGCCGCCTTTCTTGTGAGCCATGTTCCCTCCTCCCCTATGCGATCTTCTGCACTTCGAGGCGGGTGAGCCCAGAACGGAAGCCGGCCTTCTTGCGCCAGCCGCGCTTGGGCTTGAACCTCGAGATGACTATCTTCGGTCCGCGGAAGTGCTCGACCACACGGGCCGTCACTTTGGCTTCCTTGGCCTGCCCGGCCAGCCGCAGATCACTACCGTCGGCGACGAGCAGGGAACGCAACTCGACCATGTCACCAGGTTCGGCGTGGAGACGATCCACGACGACCTCCCGGCCCTCTTCAACTCGGTACTGTTTTCCGCCGACCTCGACGATGGCGAACATTCCGACTCCTCGCACGCTTTCCACCAATAACAAAGGCCGCGCAGGCCGCGGCCGCGAGCAAGGCAGTATATCAGGGTTGTTGACGGCTGCCAATCGCGGCTGGCGGTCGCCCCGCCGGGCCGTCCAGCACCCTCTAGTCGGGGATCACGACCAGATGCTCGAACGGTGCGGCCTCGCTCGCGACCTCCAGCAGGAAGCGCCGCCCCGTCTCGGCCTCCAACCGCCTCAGCAGCGAACTCCTGCCTGCAACCAGCCGCGCAGCGACGCGTGGATGCACCTCCACGCGAAGAACAGGGAGCGCCGAGGACCGAGCCAGGGCCCGCAAACCCCGCTCCACCTCGATGAGGGACGAATCCTCCGACAGCACCCGGCCGTCACCCCGGCAGCAAGGGCAGGTGACTGTCATCACGTCCCGCAATCCCCTGCTCGTGTTCTGCCGGGTCATCTCGACCAGTCCGAGTGGCGAGATCTCCACGACATACGTCTTCGTTCGGTCCTGGGCCAGTTCGGCCTCGAGCGCCGCGAGCACCGCCTCCTGGTTGGACTTTGCCGTCATGTCGATGAAGTCGATGACAATGATNNGTAGCGCCCGGTGTTGACGTCGATGATCGTCATGGCCTCCGTGTGGTCGATGACGATGTCGCCACCGGACGGTAGCTCTACCCGGCGAACCAAGGCTGTCTTCATGTCCCGCTCCAGCCCGAATCGCTCGAACAAGGGAGGGGCTCCCTCGTCGAGCGAGACGAGGCTCGTGAGTTCCGGGGCCACCGCGCGCAGGTAGTTCACTACCCGCCGGTACATTTTGGGGTCGTCGACAACTACGCTCGCGAAGTCCGGGCCAAGCAGGTCCCGCGCCGAACGAAGAGCCAGATCGTTCTCGGCGTAGATCAGCGAGGGCGCCATAGCCAATGCAGCCCGGCGTTCGATCCCCGCCCACACCCGCTCCAAGAACCTGAGCTCTCGTCCTATCGCTTGCGCGTCGGCCCCTTCGGCGGCGGTGCGGACTATCAACCCACCTCCCGCCAGATCGAGCTCCCGGCAGACCGAGCGCAGGCGCTCCCGCTCGGCCCCGTCCAGCCTACGCGAGACACCAGATGCCTCCGTCAATGGCAGATACACGGCGTACCGTCCGGCAATGCCGAGTTGAGTGGTGAGCCGGGGCCCCTTTCCGCCCATCGGGTCCCGCAGGACCTGGACCAGAAGCTCCTTGCCTCCCTTGAGAAGTTGAGTGATCTTCCCGGGCCCCCGGGGTCGCACCTCGGGCGTCGCGACTTCGTCCACATAGAGAAAACCGTTCCTGTCGAGCCCTATGTCGACGAAAGCCGCATCCATGCCGGCCAGCACATTCTCTACCCGGCCCTTATAGATGTTCCCGACAAGCGAAGCCCGGCCCGGACGCTCAACGTACAGCTCCGCGGGCCGGCCATTCTCCAGAAGAGCCACGCGGGTCTCGAGCGCGCTGCCGGAGATCACGAGCTGCTTCATGCCGCACCGACTATCACAAGACTGACCTTCACGAGAGAAGCAGCTCCATCCGCGTGATCCCTTCGATCTCCAGGCCAACTCCGGCCAGCGCGCCGAGCGCGGCCGCGACCTTCTCCGGCCGGGCGGTGCCGGTCGGCGTCACCTTGGCCCGAAAGGACAGAACACTGCGAACTCCCAACCCGGTCGTCTGCCCAGGCTCGACCAACGCCGCCGTCCGTTCCTGCGGTTCCACCGTCACTCGGTCGACGTAGGCTCTCACGTCCACCCGGCGGACCCTTCCCTCTCGTGTCTCGTCTATCGGCAACTCCTTGGCTTCCCCGAAGCGCCGCGCGGAGTCGTTGATGATCCGGATCAAGTCCTGCTCCCCCTGGTCGGATGCTTCAGCGTGAACGCGCACTTCGTAAACTGCTCCCACCACCCGGGAGGGCACGGACCGGGCGACGGCGTAGGGCTCGAGAGCAAGCATCGTGATGTGTTTCGGAAGCGAGGCCGCGAGACGCGCGGCGAAGTCCAGGGCAGCCTCCTCCTGGAGCTCGAACTCGCACAGCTCGCGAAGCCCCTCGACTCCCACGGCGAGCGGCAGAGCAAGACTGAGCAGAGGCTTGGGACGCATCCCCGCCGACAGAGCAAGCCGACCTCCAGCGCGCCGCACGGCCCGTCGAAGAATCTCCGTCCGATCGAGGTGACCGATGAACCTGCCCCGTCCGGTCACTGCGAAGGTGGCAAGGTATCGCCAACGGCGCCGAGCGGGCACTGTCGGTGACACCGCCGGTGTGTCCGGCACCGCGTCGCCCTGTCCGGCGACCGACTGACCGCCGTCGGCGATTGCCAGCCGCAACGCGACGGCTCCCGGCTCGCACGTGGGCGCCGCCAGGTCGGTCGCCAGTCCTTCGGCGCACGCGCCACAATCGGCGCACCCCTCCCAGCGGCAATCCGCTGTGGTCTCGCCCCTCGTCGCCTTCTCCCACTCTCCCCAGAGAAAGTCGCGGTCGACCACGCCGGAGATGACCTCCCAAGGCAGCGCCGGGTCGCGAGGCAAGGCCTTGGTCGCCAGCTCTTCGGCACTGGTGCCGGCTTCAGCCAAGGCCTCTCTCCAGGCGTCGGGCCTGAACTCCTCGGTCCAAGAGTCGAAGCGGGCGCCCCGGGTCCAGGCCGCCTCAACCGCCGCTCCCATCTCTTCTCCCCCGCGGGCGAGAGCTGCCTCCAGGTAGCTCTTGTCCACACCGTGTAGCGCCAACCTGATCCCCGGCCTGCGCAGCCGCGAGCGGAGCAATTCCTGGCGGCGGAAAAGCGTCTGTCGGTCGGCCATGCCGGACCACTGAAAAGGCGTGAAGGGCTTGGGTATGAAGTTGTTGACGCTCACATTGAGCTGCAGCCTGCCTGCGCGAGCACCAAGGATGCTTCTGCCGGTCTCTCGGATCTGCAGACAGAGGTCGGCCATGGCGAACACGTCGGCGTCCTCTTCAAGCGGCAGCCCGACCATGAAATAGAGCTTGAGCGTGGTCCGCCCGCTCCGGAAGGCCTCCTGCGCGGCCGCCATCACGTCGTCGTGAGTCACGTTCTTGTTGATGATCCTCCACATGCGCTCGCTGCCGGCTTCTGGAGCCAAGGTCAGCGAAGGGCCTGTGGGCGATACCAGGTGAGCAAGGCGAACCGCCGCGCTGTCGACGCGCAACGAGGGAAGCGACACCCGGACTTCCGGGTGGTCCGCCGCCGTCTTCTCCAGGATCTCTCCCAGGCACGAGTAGTCGGTGGTGGAGAGCGAGGCGTACGCGAGTTCCTGATGACCGCTCAAACGCAGTTGGGCCTCGGTCATGCCAAGGATCTCGGCCGGCAAGCGCTCGCGAACAGGCCTGTACCACATCCCGGCCTGGCAGAAACGGCAGCCNNGGCCCCGCTCAGATGGGGAAGCACCCGGCGTGTCGCGACGCGACTGATTCCGGGCACGTACACTCCTTCGATCTCGCTCAGGTGCCGTTTGACCTGCTCGCGTGAGACCGGCTCTCGCTTAACCTCGACCAAGGCCTCGAGGATCTCGGGAAAGATCAGTTCACCATCCCCCACAGCCACCGCGTCGAAGAACCGCGCCATGGGCAAGAAGTTGGCGCAGGCGGGGCCTCCGGCCAGGACGAGAGGGTGATCACCCGTGCGCTCGGACGCACGGAGAGGGATGCCTGCCAGGTCGAGCATCTCGAGCACGNNGGGGGACGCGCTCGCGGCGCATCGCCGCTAGCGCGTCCACCCACGGCAGGTACGTCCGTTCGACGATGACTCCCTCGACGCTCCTCGCCACATGGTAGAGCACCTGCAAGGCCTGGTTGGAGATGCCGATCTCATAGGTATCGGGGAAGCCGAG
>PMIZ01000043.1 GCA_003157225.1 Actinomycetota bacterium
CGGCCACACGTCATACGTCATGCTGGTGGCGGTGGGGATGCCCGCGGCCTTCACCGTGTTGATGTAGCCGAGGAGCGTGCTCTCACTGAGCCCGTTCTCCAGCGTCTCGTCGCCGACCATCGCCAGGCTGATGCCTCCCGCGCGGATCTCCTGCAGGAGGCCGTTGATCTCCACGTTGCAGTAGGAGGGGCTGGTGTCTATGTCGGCGCCCGCCGCGATGGTCATTCCCCTGGCGCGCGCCAGCGCCGGCATCCTTGCCCAGGGCCCGTCAGAGCAGAACGTGCGGATGCCGTTCGTGTAAGGCTTGATCTTGTCCATCAACGCGCCGACCTGGGCATCGGTCAGGTTCGTTCCGGGCTGCGTTGTCAGGTACGGGCTGAAGCACATCCCGTCCAGCTTCACCGGCCCGGTGACGGCGCCCGCGCTGCCGACCATCAGTGCCAGTGGCAGAAGGGCGAGTACCAGGATCCCTGCGATCAGGGCGTATGGCTTTCTCAAACGGGACCTGCTCATCGATCGACCTCTTCTTACTTCAGGTGGCGGTGGGACCCCGCCGCGGGCGTGCTTTTTTCATAATCCATCTGCCGGACTATCGGCAATCGGCACCCGCGGCAAAATGATTAAATACGGGTTTAGCCACAATTCGGTATGAAGCATTCCTACCTGCGAATACAAGCCACTATCACCCAAACGGTGACTCAGTGCCCGAACAACGGGCTCGATGTACCCATCGAGCCCTGGCGAGCGCATAGCGAGCCGGCCGCAACCGTGCTTAATGTCAGACAAGGCTCCGGTGAGGGGGATCAAAGACTCAGACAAGTGGTGGCGGTCGCTGCCATCTCCATCGAACTCAAGGTTTGTTCGGGACCGGTAGACCTTTGAACTCAAAGGTTGCCCAGTGCTTGGCGTGAACCTCACGGTCTCCTCCCCGATTCATGACCTGCTCTAGTCTTAGATCACATTCTGACCAAACCACCATCTGTGCGAACCCCAAATTCCAGTTTCTGCACTGATCCTTTGTCAAGTTGAATAATAGGAAATAGCTGCAAAACCCCTAAACAATTGCCCTATTCGCTCGCATGCAAATATAATCATGCCGACACATTCGGGGGTGCCGGGGCTAAGCCGCCGGCGGGGACCCGGGCAACCTGAGACAAAGGGGGAAGAATGAGGGGCAAGAGCTTATTGAGAATCGGAGTGGTGCTGACACTGGCGGCGCTGCTGGCCGTTCCGTTCCTCGCGGGATGCGGCTCGTCCAGCAAGACCGTCCAGACAGGCAAACTGTCGATGGGCAGCGACACGTCGTACCCGCCCTTCGAGAGCATGGACGGGAACAAGCCCGTCGGATTCGACGTCGAGGTCGCACAGGCCCTCGCCAAGAAGATGGGCGTGACCCTGGAAGTGATCTCCACCGCGTGGGACGGGATCATCCCGGGCCTCAAGACCAAGAAGTACGACATGATCATGTCCGCCATGACCATAACGCCCGACAGGCAGAAGGAGATCAACTTCTCCACGCCTTACTACACGAGCAACCAGTCGATCGCCGTCGTCAAGGGCTCCCCGATCAAGTCCCAGGCCGACCTCAAGGGCAAGGTCGTCGGAGTGCAGATAGATACCACCGGCCAGACCAAGGCCGAGGAGCTGCAGCCCAAGGTGGGGATCAAGGAGATCCAGAAGTTCGACACGATCACCGTGGCCTTCGAGGCGCTCGAGCAGGGCAAGGTCGACGCGATCATCAACGACTATCCGGTCAACTACTACGAGGGCCAGAAGCGTGGCAAGACGCAGATCGCCCAGAAGATAACGACCAACGAGCAGTACGGCATCGGCCTCCGCAAGGACAACACCGCGCTGCAGACCAGCATCAACAACGCTTTCAAGGCCATCCAGGCTGACGGCACGTACGCCACCATTTACAAGAAGTGGTTCGGCGAGTCGCCGCCGCCGGCTGGCACGTAGACCAGACACTTATCGGCACTGCAGTCATGGGCCTGCATTCCTGACGATGCAGGCCCATGTTTCTGATACCTGGTAAACCACGAAAGGCCCCTGGATGACTGACGAGCTGACACTCGAAACGGGGCGGGAGCCTCTTTCCGAGTTCGAGGACATGTCGGTCAGCGGCTGGGCCAAGGCCTCGCTCATCATGGGCATCCTTGGTCTCATCGCCCTGCCGGTCGTCGGCTCCATCCAGGCGATAGTCTTCGCCAGGATCGCCAAGAAACGCATCCTCTACGACGACAACCTCTCCGGCGACGGGCTGGCCACCGCCGGCCAGACGCTGGGCATAATCGGGCTGGTGCTGGCCGCGATCGGCCTCTACGTCCTGCTGGATCAGCAACGGCTCAAGAACCTCATCGGGGACTTCTTCCAGTTGGACACCATCAGGCGCTGGTGGCCCAAGGTAGGCTACGCCTTCCTCACGACTCTGAAGCTGGCGGTGGTCTCGGAGTTCTTCATCCTCATCGTCGGCCTGCTGATCGCGCTGCTGAGGCTGTCGAAGCTCAAGATCTTCCGCTTCATCGCCACGGTCTACATAGACGTCATACGCGGGCTGCCGCTCATCCTCCAGATCTTCATAATCTACTTCGGGCTGTCGTATCTGGGGCTCAACTTCAGCCGATTCGTCGCGGGGGTGGTTGCGCTGACGGTCTGCTACTCGGCATACGAGGCCGAGATATACCGGGCCGGAATCGAGTACATCCACAAGGGGCAGATGGAGGCGTCGCGCTCGCTGGGCATGACCTACATGCAGTCT
>PMIZ01000152.1 GCA_003157225.1 Actinomycetota bacterium
CGACGCTTTCACCGCGAGGACAAGACCGGCGTTCAGGGCCGCGCCGAGAAATGGCGTAAGGTGAGGCAGGATCAGCTCCTTGATGCGGGGGCCGAAGCCCGGCGCGAAAAGGGCGAGCATCTCTCTCAAGTCGCGCGGCAGCGTGGACATCCCTTCCCCCAGCGTGACGGCCACGAGCGGGAACGTGATGAGGGCGATCACGACGATCGTGGGAAGGTGACCGATGCCCATGAGGGCCACCAGGGGGATCGCCCAGAGCAGTGGCGGCATTCCCTGGAAGAAGAGCACGAGCGGTCGGAACAGGGCCGCCACTTCCGCGTGGCTTCCCATTGCGATTCCCGCAACAAGGCCCACGACGAAGCCCGCCACGAAACCGACGAGCACGCGCAGAAAGGTGATGAGGATCTGCGTCCAGGTCGGGCCGCGCGCAAGGAGCAGCACCGTGTCGGCGATTGTTGTCCAGGGTGCCGGCACGAAGAAGGAGCCGGCGGCGAGACTCGCGGCGGCCCACCCGGCAAAGAGGATCAGCACTCCCGCTGCGCCGAGCAGCCGCAGGCGCATCTTCCGCGCGCGGGTCGGGAGCCCGTCCGTCATGGGCTCAGGGCACGACGAAGAACCGCGTGTCCAGCGGACGCGGCCCTGCGGGGAGGTACCGGGAAACCGTCTGGTAGTAGGCGAGCACGCGGGTGCGGTTTTCCGCCGGGGAGGGCACCGCCAGGAGCGTGTTGCGGGTGGCCTCTTCGAGGATGGCAGCGTCCGTGGCGAGCGCCGTGGAGAACTGCGCCGCCGCCTTGGCCGGATCCGCCACGATGGCGCGGGTCGCAGCGTCCCAGTCGGACACGAGTGAGGCGATGGCGGAGGCGTTGCCGCGCGCCCAGGCCTCCGTGGCAAAAAGGCTCACCTGGGGAGACTGTCGGTCGCCGCCGGTGAACAGCGCCCACGCCTGGGAATAGTCGACGAGGCGGAGGAGCCCGTTCTTCTTCACCACGGTCGTGGCCAGCGGCTCGGGCAGCGCAGCAACGTCTAGCTGGCCGACGAGCAGTCTCTGCACGCTCTGCGCGAATGGGCCGTAGCTGATCGTGAGGTCTTTGTCCGGATCGATCTTCTCGAAGGACAGGAGCGTCCGGCTCTGGAAGTCCATCGGGGACACGGGGAACGGTATTGCAAGCCGTTTCCGCTTCAGGTCGGCGAACGCCTTGATCGAAGGGTCCTTCCCGACGAGTGATGAGATGCCCCACACCCCGGTGTCCAGCATGACGATCGGGCTGCCGTCCAGGCGATTCTCCCACCCCTGGCTGGTCCCGCTGAGGAGCATGTCGGTCTCCCCCCGCAGGAGAAGCGCAAGCGCCTGCGCGTGGTTGGCGAAGAAACCCACCGTGAGCTCGAGGCCGGGCGCCGAGCCCTCGCTCGCCATCAGCAGAAAGGGCAGCGCGGCGGTGGTCTGTGGAACGAGCACCCGGACGTGCTGTTTTTTCGCATCTTCGGCGGAAACGGCTGTCGTCGCAAGGAAGAGCACGGCCGAAAGCCAGAGTGTGCACAAGGCGCGCGTGATGTGCATTGCGGCTCAAGAGTATTCGTTCCGGGGCGTCTGCGCTATAGTAGGCACCGGAGGCTCCCCCTTGAAGGCGGTCATCATCGGAACGAGCGGTCACATTGACCTGGCACTCGAGGTGCGCGACCGCCTGCCCCAGGTGAGCTTTGTCGGCGTGGCACCGGGCTCGGCCGACGAAGATGCGCGCGAGTTCTTCGTCGACCAGATGGAGGCGTCGCTCATCCCGTTCTACGATGACTACCGCCGGATGCTGGACCGGGAAAAACCCGACCTCGCCGTGGTGGCGCCCTTCTTCTTCCTGCAGTCGCGCATCGCCTGCGAGTGCCTCGAACGGGGAATCAACGTGTTCGTAGAGAAACCCATGGCGGTTTCCTTCGAGCAGCTGGAGCGGCTGCGCCGCGCACACGCCCAGGGCCGGGCGGCCCTCTGCCCCATGCTCACTTCCCGTTATCTCCCGAGCTTCTCCGCCGCCTGGCGCGCGGTGAAGGACGGCCTGGTGGGCGAGCCCCTGCTCATCACGGCGCTGAAGTCCTACAAGCTGGGAACCCGGCACCCCATGTACACCCACCGGGCGACCTACGGAGGCACGATCCCCTGGGTGGCCATCCACGGGATCGACTGGATCCACTGGTTCACCGGTGGTGCGATCGCGGAGGTCTCGGGCAGCCACACCGCGCACGGCAATGGCGGCCACGGTGAGATGGAAAGCTCGGGGGTCTGCGTGTTTCGAT
The DNA here is from genome assembly GCA_003157225.1 of Actinomycetota bacterium. Next base: position 2,284 of record PMIZ01000152.1, read on the forward strand.
TGGCAAACTCCGGCTGCGCCTCCCTGGCGTTCGACTACTTCCGTCCGCCTTCCGCTCCGACGCACGGCGAAGACCGGGTCCGCATCGCGGGGGAGAAGGGCGTTCTGGAGATTGCCGGGGGCGAGGCGCACCTCTTTCCCCGGGACTCAGGACCGCGGAGGCTTGAAAAAGAGGAGCCCCTGTCGCTCTTCCAGGAGTTCGTCCGCAGTCTCGATGAGGGCACGACACTGAGAATCACTGCCGCTGATGCCTTCCAGATCAGCGAGCTGGCGCTGCGCTGCCGCGAGGCGGCGGACACGAAATCGGCAGTCGACGCAAGGAGCAGGACATGACCACGCGGCCTCTGGGAAAGAACGGACCCCTCCTCACGCGGATCGGCCTGGGCACATGGGCCATCGGCGGGCTGGA
>PMIZ01000141.1 GCA_003157225.1 Actinomycetota bacterium
AGGAAGGGCGAAATATGGCGACATGGAATAAGCATGTAGCGATCGGCGAGCCCGCAATGACGGGCAAGGGGATCGGCAAGGCCATCAAGGCCGCCTTCATCAAGAACCCCAAGGCTCTCGCCATCCTCGAGGACATGCAGTTCCCCGAGATCGAATGGTTCACCGACAACATGTTCGAGCGCATGATCGAGTGCGGCATCGCCGAGCAGAACGGCGCCTGTGTGGCGGCGGCTCTCGCGGCCGAAGGCTTCGTCCCGGTGATCAACAACTTCCTGTTCGCCAGCATGAGCCGGGCTTACAACCAGATCCGCCAGAGCATCCTGGTAGACCGTTTCAACGTCAAGTTCATCGCCCGCGAGGGAGTCTGGGGCGAGGTCGGCGTGTCGCACGCGACGGTGGAGGGCTTGGGTAGCCTGCGGAACCTCCCCAACCTGGTCATCCTGAACCCGGCCGATTGGGTAGAGGCCGAGAAAGCCACCGAAGCGATGATGCAGTACATCGGCCCGGTGATGATACGGCAGGAGCTGAGTCCGAACCCCTTCACCATCTTTGCCAGCGACTACCCGTTCGACATCGGTAAGGCCTACTCTCTGCGTGATGGCAAGGACGCGACCATCGTCGCGACGGGCTACATGGTCACCGAGGCCATCAGGGCGGTGGACTTGCTGGAGAAGGAGGGCCTCGACGTCGGCGTGCTTGACGTCTGCACCATCAAGCCCATCGACGAGGAAGCCATCGTGGCCGCGGCCAAGCGGACCGGGGCCATCGTGACCGCCGAGAACTGCAGCGACATCAACGGCCTGGGCGACACGGTCGCCAGCGTGCTGTGCGAGAACCTGCCCACACCGCTCGTGAAAGTGGGCGTGGAGGACGAATTCGGCCAGTCCGGTCTCATCACCTCCGAGAAAGACGAACTAAGGGAGCACTTCGCCCTCGGTGCGGAAGATCTGGCAGTCTCGGTGAAGGAATGCATCAGGAAGAAGGAGAGCATGCGATGAGAGCTCTGGTCATCGGGGGCAGCGGACTGTTCGGCAAGAAGACCTGCCAGGCGCTGCTCGGCGACCCCGATTTCGAGCGCGTGGTGGCGTTCGACGTGGTGCCGCCTTCGGATGTCTTTTTGAACAGAGTGGCGGCACCGCAGGGCGATCGCTACGAGTTCGTGCGCGGGGACATCTCCGATCTCGAGCAGCTGTTGTCCGTGGCGAGCGAAAACAAGATCGACAGGATGGTCAACTGGGCCATGATCCTGTCGAAGGACCCGTATCCGCGCGAGAACACCAAGATCGGCGTGCTGGGTATGTGCAACGTGTTCGAGACCGCGCGCCTCCTCGGCATCAAGCGGGTCGTGTACGCGAGCTCCGAGACCGTCTATGGGGAGCAGAAGGACTACGGGGACCGCGAGATCCGGGAAGACGACCGGCTTCTACCGTTCACCGGCAGCTTCTACGCGCTCGCTAAATGCCTGGCCGAAGTCGTCGCCTCGCAGTACGACGAGCTCTATGGCGTGAACCCGACGGCGCTCCGGCCCACCATCGGGTATGGCCACGGCGGCAAGAACCCGAAGTTCGTGCGCTGGTTCTCGGAGATCGTGTCACTTCCTGCGATCGGGAAGCCTGCCAACTTCGAATGTACCGGCGACTGGCTGTTCTCGCTGGTGAAGTCCGACGACGTGGCTGAGTTCACGCGGCTGGCGCTGCGCGCGCCCTCGTCACCTCACCCGGCCTACAATCTCGGCGGGCCGCCCCACTGCCTCAAGGACGTCGCGGCGCTGGTGAAGAAGTACATCCCCGACGCGGTGATCACCTTCGGCGACGAGCCGGAGGACTGCGAACTGCCGTGGAAGGTCAATTGCGACCTGGCGAAGCGGGACTTCGGATTTGAGGTCACTCCGCTGGAGCAGGCTGTGAGGCTACACATAGCCGAGGCACGCCTCGAAGCCGGACTCACGCCTCTGGACCTCAAGTAGCTGGGGAGGAAGCGCTGAGGAGGAAGATGAGCGACAGCAGGGAGCGATTCCAGAGGCTCCTCCAGCCCGGCGCGATCGGCCCGGTCGCCACCCGCAACCGCATCATCAAGACGGCCAACGGTACCTCCTTCATGGAGCCCGACCAGACCTGCGGCCCGCGCATGATTGCCTACTACGAGCGGCTGGCGCGGGGGGGAGTGGGCTTCTTGGTGGTGGAGTCGTGCGGGGTGGAGTACCCGCTCGGCATCCAGCATGTGCACTATCGTGCCGACGGCAGCTACGAGGGTGTCCAGTTGCACCTGGACGACGACAGGTACATCCCCGGCTTCGCGCGGTTGACGGAGACTATGCACAAGCTCGGCTGTCCGGTGTCGATCCAGTTCCAGCATGCCGGCCCCTGGAACCCCACTGGCCTTCTCCCGAAGGACATGAGCGTCCGGGACATCAAGTGCGCCTCGGCCATGACCGAGGATGAGCTTCCTGGACCCGACTTTCTGCCCTGCCGGGCTCTGACCAGGCAGGAGCTCGAAGACCAGATCGACCTTTGGGCTTCAGCCGCCGAGCGGGCCTGGAAGGCTGGCTTTGACGCTTGCGAGATCAACCATGCGACTGCCCATCAGGGCAACACCTTTCTCTCCCGCATCTGGAACAAGCGGGAGGACGAGTACGGGCCGCAGAGGTACGAGAACCGCACGCGCTTCATCCGGAACATCATCGTCGAGGCCAAGAGGCGGTGCGGACCGGACTTCGCCGTCCACGCCCTCATCAACGCCGCTGAATACAACCACCCTCTCGCCACCACCCTCGAAGAGGGAGTCGAGATGGCCGCCCTCATCTGCGAGGTGGCTGACGGCCTGAACGTGAGAGGCGAGCGCTACGGGCATCGCGGCGGGATCCTGCAGCCGGACCGCCTGATGTACCCCGAGCCTCCGTTCGATCTGCCCAAAGATCTCGA
>PMIZ01000271.1 GCA_003157225.1 Actinomycetota bacterium
CGACAGTGCACGGGGATCGTGAAAAGCGAGCTCCAACCCCTAGACCTCGAGGGCGAATGCGCTGCAATCGCAGCCAAGCGTCTGCGCAACGTGCCGGACCCCGTTCGCGAGGAGATCGCCGATCCCCTCCCGCCGCCCGATCTTGTCCACGAGGGTGATGATCGTCTCGACGTTGCCCCATGAGAGGTCGAGGCCATCCGCATCTCCCGGGGTGAGCAGTCCACGTTCGTACGCCTCCAGGGCGAAGGCGATGACCGAGCCTGTGGACATGGTGTCCAGCCCGTACCGGTTGCATAACTCGTTCGCCTTGGCCACCCCCTTCAGGTCGTCCACCAGGCACATCGAGCCGAACCCGGCGAGCGTCTCGTACTCCGGGCCGCCCCCCTTGACACCGGCGTACGGGCCGTCCTTGACCTCGATCTCCCGGCCGGAGCCGATTACGCACGTCTTGCAGAAGTAGCGGCCGGTCAAGATGCTCTGGGCCATCGCCTGCCCCGACAGTTTCTCGACTCCCGCCTGCCAGGTGCCCCGCCGCCAGTTTTGGATGGGCATGTCCCCAATTGCCGCCGCTCCGAGCACGCCTCCGGGCGTGCCGTAATCCCTCATGGCGGTCGTGCGCTCCTTGATGCGTACCGTCATCTGCTTGACGAGCGGGCGCAGCTTGTCCGGCGCCGCGACCGGGACGTGCCCTGAGCCACGCACGGCGACGGCCTTCAACATCTTCGAGCCCATCACCGCGCCCAGGCCGCACCGGCCGGCCGCGCGCGCATGCCGACCGTCGTTCATGACGCCAGCGATCGGCGTCAGCCGCTCTCCGGCCTGACCGATGCAGGCTACGGCTGTGCGCTCCCCGTGCCGGGCCTGGAGGCGCTCCTGTGTCTCAAAGGTGTCTTTGCCCCACACCTCCTTCGCATCCTCCAGGGTTGCTCTCCCGTCAGCGACCATGAGGTAGAGGGGATGATCCGCCTGCCCCTCGAAGACGATGCCATCCACACCCGCACGCTTCAATTCGTGCCCCAGCGTGCCTCCGCAGTCGGCCTCGCCCCAGATCCCCAGGGGAGACTTCGCTACGACTGCGTGTCGCCCGGAGGTCGGGATGGGGGCGCCGGTTAACGGACCGGTCAGGAACATTAGCCGGTTCTCCGGGCCTAGCGGGTCGCAGTTGCGCCCGGTACGATCGAACAGCAGGCGTGCGCCTAGGCCACTTCCGCCCACGTAAGCGCGCAAGGTCTCTTCGGGCAGCGCCTCTTCGTCGATTCGCCCCGCGCTGAGATCCACCCGGAGCAGTTTCCCCATGTACCCACTGGGCATCCCGCGTCCCTCCTGTCATGTCCCGGATAGTGGCATTCCCGCACGTGCGGGTTCAGCTTTCCCGATGTCCTACGTGGTTACCCGACCGAGAGCCAGGGTCCGGTGCTCGGCGGTCTCGGCACCTTGGCGTCTCAAGGTCAGCCGACCCTAGCCCACCACGTGTCGCTTGCCGATAACCGGCTGCCCGTACGGCAGCGGGGGCAGTTCCCAAACCCCCACGCCTGGCGGCTTGGTGTCCCGGTCGACCCGTACGTCCAGCACGAACGGTTTCTGCGCCCGGATCGCGGTCTCGATCGCCCCCTCCACGTCGGCGGGCCGCTCCACGCGCATGGCCTCGACGCCGCAGGCACGCGCCAGGGCCACGAAGTCGGGGTTGTACAGCTCGCCCGTGGACTGCCGCACGAAGCTCGTCGCGATCTCCCGCTTCTCTAGCATCCCGGTCTGAATGTCTCGGATGGCGCCGTACGCAAAGTTGTTCCACACAAGCCAGACGGCAGGGATGTCGTACTCGACTGCGGTGCAGAGGACGTCGGGCCGCATCATAAAGCCGCCGTCGCCGCAGACCGCCACGCAGGGGCGGTCGGGGGCGGCGAGCTTCGCCCCCAAGACGCCGCAGACGCCGAACCCCATGGCTGCGAAGCCCCAGGTATTCAAAACTGTCTGCGGCTTCCTGGCCTTCCAGAACTGTACGATCCAGTTGTGATGGATCCCCGAGTCGGGCACCACGATCCCATCGTCCGGCATGACGCGCCGCAGCGCTTGGACGACCCGCTGGGGATGGATCGGCTCGTGGTCGTTGGACCAGCCCGGGCGGATGAACTTCTCCCACTCCGCGCGCCATTTCGCCGTATCGGCCAACCAGGCCCCGCGCTCTTCCGCCGCTCCACGCACGCCCTGCGCATCCAGGAACGCCAGCGCCTGACGAAGGAAGCTCCGCGCATCGGCCACGATCCCGATATGGACCGGGTAGTTCCGCGCGATCTCCTGGACGTCGATGTCCACGTGGATGAGCTTGGTCGGCGGGATGTTGTACGAGTAGCCGGGGATCCACGAACTGCTGGAGCGATCGTCGAAGCGGACGCCCAGTGCCAGCAGCACATCGCAGGTGCGGGCGGCCTCGTTCGCCGCGTAGGTCCCGTTCCGCCCGATGAAGCCCAGCGCGAGGGGGTCCGTCATGTCCAGCGTCCCGAAGGCATTGGGACTGAAGATCACGGGGAGCTGCAATCGGTGAACAAATGCGAGGAGCTCGGCACTGGCCTCCGACAGGGTCACGCCATTGCCGACCAGGACCAGCGGTCGCTTAGCCGTGCAGAGCAGCGTCAAGGCGCGGGCGAGGACCTCCCGGTCGGCCTCCGACCTCGAGCTGATTCCCGATCGCCACTCCTCGGGGTCCGGCACCTCGACATCGTCCTGCTCTTTGAAGACGTTGAACGGGACGTCGAGGTTGACTGGCCCGGGCCGGCCCCCGAGCATCGTGCTGAACGCCTGCCGGAGGGCCAAGGGAAGCATGTCCACGCGCGTCGGCTGGAAGCTCCGCTTCACGTACGAACGGATCACCGAAGGAAAGTCCGCCTGGAAGTGCCGGTAGGTCTCCTGGAACGGGGCCCGGTTGAATTGGGAGGTGGGCACGTTGGCGGTGATGGCCAGGAACGCCGACGAGTCCATGTAGGCACAGGCGAGTGCCATCGGAATGTTGCACGAGCCGGGACCGCAGGAGGTCAGGGTGACCACGGGCCGGTGCGCCACGCGGAAGTAGGCGTCGGCCATGTGCCCGGCGGTCTGCTCGTGGCGCGTGGAGATCGTCTGGATGTCCTTCCGGCCATGCAGGGCGTCCAAGAAGCCCACGTTGCCGTGGCCGCACACCCCCATCACATAGGGAACCTTCTCTCGAACCAGATACTCGACGATGATCTCGCCGCCGGTCATGGATTTCATCTCCTCTCCCTTGGTCTACAGTGGGTCGCCTGCGGTAGGCTCATAGCTAAGAACCAGGAGTCGACCCCTTTTTCTTGGGTGCTCATTCGTCACACTTTCTCCAAGTTCTCGCTTTTGTCCTTCCCGAGATATCCGAGTTGCCGAGACAATCGTTCGCCCGTGGTCTTCACAGACTCCGTCAACTGCGTCACGCGATCCAGGCTCACTCGCCACAGCGGGCCGGAGATCCCAACCGCCGCGACGACGGCGCCCGTGAAGTTGCGCACGGGCGCGGCCAGGCACCGGATTCCTTGAAAGTGCTCCTCGTCGTCGAACCCGTATCCCTGGTCGCGCACCCGTTTCAACTCCTGCTCGAGCAGGGCGGCCGCGGTGATGGTTTTCGGCGTGAACGAACACAGCTCGTGTTTGCCCAAGAACGCCTTGAGGTCGGACTCCGTGAGGTAAGCCAGGAGCGTCTTGCCGATCGCCGTACAGTGTGCGGGACGCGGGTAACCGACGCGCTCCGAGACCCGGACGTTGCTACCGCCCTCGACCTTGTGAACGACGATGACCTCACCGTGATCGAAGATCCCCAGATGTGACGTCTCGGCGGTTAGCTCCGTCAGTTCGGTCAGGAACTGCTCGGAGGTCTTGATCAACTGTGCCTCCGACCATGCTGAGGCGACAAGCTGAAAGACCTTCGAACCCACGTAATACTTGCGAGTCACCTCGTCTTGGACCAAGTATCCAAGGGAAGAGAGAGTTCGAAGGAGGTGAAAGGTAGTGCTCGCGTGGAGGCCGATGCGTCGGCTGACTTCGGCCATGCTGATGCCGGCGCCATCCCGCGCGACCAACTCCAGGATATTCAGGCCTCGCTCCAGCGACTGGATCACAGTGGTCTTCGTCCTGGCGGTTTCCCCTCTTCCGACTTCGATGTCTTCCATCACACCCCTTAATACGCTAATAGTATTTAACATAGTGAAAACCTTATACCATTGTTCTTCTCTGTATTTTAATATATACATCATATGCAGAAATCAATACCAATTTTTTGTTTGGTATCTTGCCGATTATTATGGCATGTACATTCAGTACAAGCTGTATTAACTTTATTTACATGTAGTTAAGATATTTTGACTATTTAAATAGACAATTTCATAATATGCATTGCGACTTTTTTTTCAAAATTCGTGGTTCTCTTTGCGCTTGCCTCCAGCCCGTTGCCGCTTGCGTGGGCAGAGCGAAGTCGAGAGGCCAAGCTTCCGGGCGGCTCCGACCAGTCCTTGGCTTCACGCCGCTGCGCTCGGGCATACAACTGCCTTACCGCAACTGCGGGCAGCAGTAATACGGTCGGCGATCGTTACGCGCTTTCAGTTAGACGGGACCGTAGATGGATGATTGGAGGGATAGTCGAACTGGAACAGACCGTCACTCAGAGCGGGGGTCAAGCCCCTCCTACCAGAGGCGTGACGACATCGATCTTGGCGCCGTCGGGGATGGGGGATCCCAGAGACAGAAGCCGGCCGTCCAGGATGAATGCGGCCACACCGTCCAGCCGCTCTTCTTGCAGCACGAGCTTCCCCCGGAACCCGGGGTACTCCTCGGTCAAGCGGTGTAGGATCTCGCGCAGCGTTGTTTCCTCGTCCCACGAGACGACCAGAACGGACTGGCCTATCCACTCTCTAAAAGGGCTGGTGAACCAAAAGGTGGCTTGAGGCATTCCGCGGACCTCCGAAAGGCACTGCTGGAGATCCTTATAACACATCCTCGCCTCATTGCCAATGGTTGTACTCCGCAGTTGTGGTTGTCCTGCTACGAAAAGAGTGCCCCGGATGACCGCTAGGCCACCAAGGGAAGTGGTTCCACGGAGACTCGCAGCCCGAGGGCTTCCAAGCGACCGATGAGCCGGCGCTGGAGTTGGCGGGTATCCCGCCGGTCGAAGTAGTCCGGACCGAGATCCTGGAACGTGGTGCCGCCCTTCAAGAGATGGTACGCGATGACGAGCAAGTTGTGGGCCACGGCCACGGCGGCCCGCTTCTTCCCCCGGCGGCGGGCGATCCGGTGGTACTGAGCCGCGAGGTAGCTCTTGGTGTGGCTGGCCGCCCAGGCCGTCTCGGTGAGGGCGGTGCGGAGCCACTTGCTGCCTTTGCGGGTCTTGCCGGACTTGCGCTTTCCTGCGCTCTCGTGGTTCCCCGGGCACAGCCCGGCCCAGGCAGCACAGTGGCGGTCGGACGGGAACTGGGCCATGTCGACCCCGAGCTCGGCCACGAGGGTTTCCGCCGTCCGCTGCTCGATGCCGGTGATGGTCCGGAGGCGATCGGCCTCCGCCTGGGAGGGGGCCATCAGGGTGCGGATCACGGCGTCCAGGTCGGCGATCGCCCGGCCGAGGTACTCCGCGTGCGCCAACTGGCGCTCCAAGAGGGTCCGCTGCACCGGGGTGCTCCGGCTTGTGAGCGCAGCCACGAGTTGCTCCTGCGTCGGTCGCAGGCGGCCTTTGGCCAACCGGGCCAGGACGGTGGCATCCGTCTCGCCCCGGACCACGGCGGCCAGCATGGCCCGGCCCGAGACCCCGAGGATGTCGGTGGCCACCGACGCGAGCGTGAGGTTGGCCCCCTCCAGGAGCTTCTGGATGCGGTTCGCCTCGTCGCTCCGGGCCCGGATCACCTGCTTCCGGTAGCGGGTGGCCTCGCGGAGCTCCCGAATCGGGGCCGGGTGGATAAGGCTCGGCCGGAGGAGCCCGTGCTGGAGGATCTGCGCCAGCCACACTGTCCGGGTCTCCTTCGTCACGCGCCCGCGCCGGCCCACCTGGCGCAGGCACGCGGTGATCGTGGCCTTGTGCACGTCCAGCCCACAGCAGATCGGGTACAACACGTCCATGGCAGCCCTCCTCGTGGTGGAGCCAGGGTGGCGGGGCGGCCGCAGAACGGCGACTCTGCTACGCGTGCTCTCCCCGCAGGGGGCGCGACAGTCCGTGGTGCCCATCGGACCGCCCAGGTCAGACTGCTCAGCAGGCTCACGGCACCAAGGGGATGCCGACCTTCGCTGCCACCCGGCCCGGGCCAAGATCTCGCAAGATCCCTTCTCAGACATCATCTGGGATGTCATACATCCGACCTCGCATCAGTGACAGCTCGTGCATCCTTTGTTCTTCAGCAGTTGTCTGCCCTCCACCCTTCTGGTATCCTGCGGACGGACCTCCGGTACCCGGCTCTGGTACCATGGTAGGTACTGTTTCTGGTACCACCGTTGGTATCCTCCGCTCGATCGGCTCCGCTTCCAAGTAATCTTCGTCGATGTTCTTTGCCACGCAATCCTCTTCCTGTTTCGTGGATCAGTGCAGACGTGTGCACTACTTTCTTCCACCCAGCAATTTGGGGAAGTCACGTGGGGGGACTCCTCGGGTCATAGGCCCATCAGCCTCCCCCGTGAAGTCTCGGAGACGCTGGAGCGGCTTTCTTCTTGCCCGTCAGTTGCTCGTAGACGTTGACCAGGATGA
>PMIZ01000064.1 GCA_003157225.1 Actinomycetota bacterium
ATGGAGGACCGCGCCACCGTGCTCGCCTTCTCCGAGCCCTATTTCCTCTCCGGCACCCTCCTGCTCGTCCCCCGGAACAGCTCCATCCAGGGCCTGCCGGACGTGAAGGGCAAGCGGGTCGCGGTGATCGAGGGCTCGATCCAGGAGGGGGGCGTGTCGCCGCTCTACCCGGAGGCCATCCGGGTGAAGTTCTGGACGGTCTCCGAGGCAGTGGCGGCCCTCCGGGCGGGCCAGGTGGACGCCTTTGCCGAGGATGACATCCTGGTCTTGGCACTCGCAAAACAGAATCCAGACCTGGCGGCCGTGGGGAAGCCGTTCCGGCCTCGTCCCTATGCCGTCGCCATGCCCAAAGGCGAAGGAGAGCTCCGCGCCTGGGTGAACGACCAGCTTCGGAAGGCCAAGGCAGACGGCACCTACGACACGCTCTGGAATAGATACTTCGGGGAGGCCGGTACGATCCTGCTCCGACCCTGAGTTGTCTTGGCTCGGTCGGCTCNNGGCCTGGTGCCGACCTGGAGTTCATGATGCCGCATATCGGATCGACCCCAACCACGGCAAGGCCTTCCCGGCGTTGGGAGTTGCACATCAGCCGCCCTGGGGAGGGGACGATGGTCCTGTTGGATACAAGCCCAGCCCCCGCAACGACGTCGCTGGCTTCGCCCCAGAGTAGGAGGACCAGGAAGACAATGATCGCGCGCGCTCCGCAGCTTCACCGCATCGGCCCGCTTCTCCTTTTGGCGTACGCACTCCTCCTGCTGCCCACAGCCGCCTCTGCCGCCGTCGAGCAGCCGAAACTGTCGATCCGATCCGGCAACATGACCGGCGCCTACTATGCGGCCGCAAGCGCCGTCGCAAAGGTGTTCAACCGGGCCGGGGCCCAGGATGGGATGCGACTTACCACCGCCGAATCCGAGGGATCGCCGGCCAACATCGACGCCGTCCTCGGCGGACAGGCCGCGTTCGGGATCGCCCAGGCCGACATGCTGGAAGCCGCGAGTCAGGGACGCGGCCCGTGGGAGGGGACGCCTCGGACGGAGCTGCGCGCGGTGCTCGGCCTCCACGTGGAGGCGCTGACGATCGTCGCGCGGGGCGATCACGCGATCCAGAGTGTTTCCGACCTCCGCGGGAAACGGATCAACATCGGGGCGCCCGGGTCGAGCGACCACCAGTATGCGGGGGTACTCCTTGCGGCGGCGGGGGTCCCGCCGGAAGCCGTGACCTTGTCCCAACGCTCCGCGGTGCTTGCCGCCGACCTCTTGCAGCACGATGAGATTGATGCCTACATCTACACCGTCGGCCACCCCAACCTCTCGCTCATCGAAGCCAGTACCGGTCCCCGAAGAGTCCAATTGATCCCCCTCGACACGCCGGTGATCGCATGGGCGATGGCGCAGAATCACCTGCTGTTTCCCACGGAAATACCAACCGAATACTACCCGGCGCTCCAGTCCCAAGGATCGGTGCGCACCATCGGGGTCCGGGCCGTTCTGTTCACCCGGGCCGACCTGGGGGAGGAGATCGTCTACCGGCTGGTACGTGAAGTCGTCACGCATTTCGAGCTGTTTCAGCGCCAACATCCGGTGCTACAAGGTGTGACCCCCCGGGAGGCATGCGGCAGCGCGCCGATCCCTCTCCACCCGGGGGCGGTGCGGTTTTTCCGCGAAGCTGGGCTCCTCCCGTGAGGAGAGGGGCGTACCTGGGCCGCCATTCCTGGGAGCCGACGATGAAACACTCACTCCTCGTGATCCTCTGTGTGGGGTGCCTGTGGGCGCCCCAGCACGCCGAGGCGTCCCCGCCGTACTTCTATCCGTTCGTCAATCCCTACGAGGCGACGGTGTTCGAGTTGCCGCCGGCCCTGGAGGCGCCGTTGCCGAACGAGATCCCCACCAAGGAGTTCACCGTCACCGTCTTCCCCGAGCGCACGATTCCCGAGGTGTTCTGGTACGAGGATGGGCTGGTGTGCACCTTGTCCCCCCAGGCCCACAAGGCCCCGCTCGTCTTCGCGCTTGCGGGTATGGGATCGCGCTACGATAGTGCCCTCATGCTGAAGTTCCGGAAGATGCTCTACCAGGCCGGGTTCCACGTCATTGCTCTCAGCTCGCCCACGCAGATGGATTTTGTGGTCAACGCCTCGACGGGGCTGCCGGGGGACGCTGTTGAGGACGCTCGGGACCTCTACCGGGTGATGAGGCAGGCCTACGAGCAGGTGCGCAACACGATCGAGGTGTCGTCCTTCGCCCTGGCTGGCTACAGCCTTGGGGCCTTCAATGCCGCCTTCGTGGCCAGACTCGACGACGAGGAGCGACGCTTCAATTTCACGAACGTCCTCCTCGTAAACCCGCCGGTCGATCTCTACGTGGGGGCGTCCGCGCTGGACCAGCTCCTGGTGGACAACATTCCCGGCGGCATGGCGCACTTCGGGTCCTGGTTCCGGAGCGTCGTGACCACGTATGTCACCCTCACGGCGGACGCGGGTTCCAGGGCTCTCAGCGGCGAGGTCCTCTACCAGGCATACAAGCGCCACCCGCCCGACGAGACGAATCTGGCCGCCCTCATCGGCCTGGCCTTCCGTCTGGGGGTTGCCGACATGATCTTCACTACCGACGTGATGAACGGGGGCGGGTACATCGTGCCGAAGAACGCGCGGCTGACCAACGCCACCTCGCTCACCCGCTTCGCCATGGTCGCCGTCCGGACGAGCCTCCTCGACTACTTCGCCGAGTACTTCCTGCCGTACTGGCAACGGCGGGAACCGGGACTGACCCGCCAAGGGCTCATCGATCGCGAGACGCTTCGCGCCATCGAACCCTACCTGGCGGGGACCGACAAGATCCGCCTGATCCACAACGAGGATGACATCATCCTGGCGCCTGGTGACATCGACTACTTGGCGCGGGTCTTCGGCGCGCGGATGCGCGTCTTCCCCACCGGCGGCCACCTGGGGAACATGTGGCATCCCGCGGTGGTCCGCACGATGGTGGAGTTTCTCACGGGGAAGGAGCCATGGTCATGGGGCAAATGATCCGCCGCGCGACCCTGATGGCCATGCTGCTGCTCGTGGGGGCCTGCAGCACCCTCCCGCACACCGGGCCGGACACCCTGCCCCCGCTGCGGACGTACGACCAGATCGTCCGGGACGGGGAGGCCGACCCGCTCAATGTCCCGGACGCCATCGAGGGCTTCAACCGCGGCGCCTACCGCTTCAACTACTATTTCGACAACTACTTCTTCCATCCGATCGTGCGGGGCTACGAATTCGTCCTGCCCCCGTACGCACAGGATCGGGTCTCCAATGCCCTCGACAACATCGGCGAGTTCGGCAACGTTACGAACAATCTGCTGCAGCTCAAACTCGACGGCGTGGGCATCACCTTGGGACGCCTCCTCATCAACTCGACGATCGGCATTGCCGGCCTCTGGGACCCGGCCACCCCCTTGGGGCTCACGCGGCAAACCCAGGACTTCGGCCGGACTCTTGGGCATTACGGCGTGGGGAACGGCTCGTACGTGGTCCTGCCAATGTTCGGTCCTTCAAACGCTCGCGACACGGTCGGCCTTGCGGTCGACGCGGCAGCATTCAGCCTCGTCGGCCCCATCGCCTGGGTGGGCGAGGTCGGTGTCTCGGCCGGGTACGCCGGACTCAGCGCCGTGGACAAACGCCACCGGATCCCCTTCCAATACCGGGACACCGGCTCCCCATTCGAGTACGAGCTGCTGCGGATGCTGTACAGCATTCAAAGGGAATCGCAGGTGCCCGACTGAGC
>PMIZ01000510.1 GCA_003157225.1 Actinomycetota bacterium
CACATGATGCCGGGCAAGAGCGATGCGAAGTGCATCGAAGAGTGCATCAAGTCCGGTTCGAAGTATGTGCTGGTCGCAGGCACAAAGGTTTACACGCTCAATGGCAATGCACAGACGCTGGCGAGCTTTGCAGGTAAGCATGTGCAGGTGCAGGGCGAGGTGAAGGGGGATTTGCTGAGCGTTCAGTCGATTCGAGCTGGCGCGGGAAAGTAATCAACAAAACGCCCCGCTCGGATGAGCGGGGCGTTTCGCTTTGCGTAGCAGGTTTCGGTTAAAGAGCTTTTTTGTAGAGGGCACGGACGTCGTCGGCAGTGAGCTCGCGTGGGTTGGCCGGGGCGCAGGGGTCGGCAAGAGCAGGTTTGATCCACTGCTCGATGTCGGATTCCTTGATGCCGAAGGCCGAGAAACCGGCGGGAATGTGTACACGAGCCGAGAGCGAACGAATGGCGTCAAGCGCGGCGAAGGAGGCCTTCTCTTCCGAGAGTCCTTCGATGTTGACACCCATGGCTTCGGCAACGCGGGCAAAACGGGCCGGGGAGGAGGAGCGATTGAACTCCTCGACGACCGGCAGCAGAATGGCATTGCAGACGCCGTGGGGCAGGTTGTGCGTGGCACCGGGCTGGTGGGCGAGCGAGTGCACGCTGCCGAGACCGGCCGAGTTGAAGGCCATGCCGGCCAGGTACTGACCGTGGGACATCCACTCGCGAGCTTCGAGGTCTTGACCGTTATCGAAGGCGCGCGGCAGCCACTGGGCGATGATGCGAATGGCTTCTAGCGCCGAGTGGTCGGTGAGCGGATGGGCAAACTTGGAGACGTAGGCCTCGACGGCGTGCGTGAGGGCGTCCATGCCGGTGGCGGCAGTGGTTCCGGCGGGCATCGAGGCCAGCGCGATTGGATCGTTGACGGCGATGTCGGGGATGGTGGCGTGGGAGATCAGGACCATCTTGACGTGGCGGACGGTGTCGGTGATGACGGCGTTCGAGGTGACTTCGGCGGCGGTGCCGGAGGTGGTGGCGATGGCCGCCAGATACGTGCCCTGCTTCAAGGCGTGGTGCACGCCTTCGTACTGCTGGATAGGTCCGGGGTTCGCGGAAAGAATGCGCACGGCCTTGGCCGTGTCGATGACACTGCCGCCGCCGACGCTGACCACGCCCTCGGCGCCGCGGCTCTCGGCGAACTGGTATCCCTGGTTCACGACATGGAGGCCGGAATCGGACGGCACGTCCGCGAAGACGCCGACGCACAGAGTGCCGAGCGATTTCTCGATCTTCTTGACCAAGCCCGTCTCTTCCGAGAGGAACCGGTCGGTCACGATCACGGCCTTCGTGCAACCGAGGTTGCGCAGCTCGACCGCCACGTCGTTGGACGAGTCGACGCCATAGACAACGCGGGTGGGACTGAAGAACAGGAACGATAGGTCTTCGGTGTAGGCCAATTCCTCCCCCAGTGCTTCAGCGATTGGTCGGGGCGGCGGACGGCCTCCCGGCCGGCGCGGGCAGCGAAATCATGGCCGCGCGTCCGACCGACGCCGGCCGCCTATTCATCTAGGAACAGCGTCGGGACCATCGTGGCCGAGTTCACGAGCTCCTGCGATGCTTTCACGGCGCGCACGATCGTCGGCAGGTCGCCTTTCAGTTTGAGTTTGCCCTGCATCATGCCCTTGATCGGATCGAGTTCCTTCCGAATGACCTGTTTCCAGCGGGCGTACTCGCCGGTGATGCAGAAAGGCGCTTTCGCCGCCTCTTCCAAGGTGACGAGTTTCGCCTCACGGCACTCGCCGCGGTCGAGATCCAGCCAGATACCCTCGTCGTCCGGCAGTTGGGGTGGCATGGCCTTGCAGACCAGGGCCACCACGCCGTATGTCCAATCGGCTGCGCCCGTGCGGTACTCCGGGTTACCATTGATCGCGTCCTTGTACTGGCTTACCCACTCGTCGCTCGGGAACACGACAGCCATGCTTGTCTCCTTCAGTCGTTGAGTATGTAGTCGTACCAGAACTTCTTGGACCGATCGAGCGCCAGGTCCACATGGATGTGCTTGACCTGGGTGTATTCCAGTAAGCCATGGGGGCCGAGCTCGCGTCCCACGCCCGATTGCTTGTACCCGCCGAACGGCGCGAGCGCGTTGAGCAAATGGTAGTCGTTGATCCACACCGTCCCCGTGCGGATCTTCTTGGCGACGCCGATCGCCTTGGGAATGTCGCGCGAGAAGACCGCGCCGCCCAGGCCATAGATGCTGTCGTTGGCCAGACGGATAGCCTCGTCGAGGTCTTTGTATTTGATGACGGCCAGAACCGGCCCGAAGATCTCCTCGCGCGCGATGGTGGCGCTGTTCTCGACCCCTTCGAAGATGGTCGGCTCGACGAAGAAGCCCTTCTTCAGGTGAGCGGGCCTGCCACCACCGCACACAAGCCTCGCACCTTCATTCCTGCCGACTTCGATGTAACCGAGGACGCGCTCGAGCTGTGCCGCCGAGATCAGCGGACCCATGGAAGTCTCGTAGTCCGCCGTGTCCCCGGTCTTGATGTACTTGACGCGTTCGAGCATCCGCGCCATGAACTCGTCGTAGATCGACTCCGGCACGAAGCATCGCGTGCCCGACTCGCAGAGCTGGCCTGAATGAAAGAAAGTGCCGAACAGCGCGCCGTCGACGGCGATGGACAGGTCGGCATCGTCGCAGATGATGGTGGGGCTCTTGCCCCCCAGTTCGAGCGTGACTTTCTTCACCGTGTCGGCCGCCAGTTTCATGACGCGCCTGCCGGTCTCCGTCGAGCCGGTGAATGCGATCTTGTCCACCATGCGGTTGGTGCACAGTTCCTCGCCAACCACCGAGCCGGACCCGATCACAACGTTGAGCACGCCCGGCGGGAGGCCGCATTCGGCCGCCGTCTTGGCGATCTCAAGTGCCGTCAACGGCGTATCGGAGGCGGGCTTGAGCACGACGCAGTTGCCCGTGATCAGAGCGGGCGCGATCTTCCACACCGCGATCATAAAGGGAAGATTCCAGGGGATGATGCCGCCGCACACGCCGATCGGCTCGCGGTTGACGAAGTTCCAAGACACGGCCGGCATATCCACCCAGGGCAGTGGCTCGTAGGTGGGCACCCGTTCGCCGAGTTCGACCAGCCCCTTGAAGTGCTCGATACCGATTGGGATGTCCATCATCGAGGTCTTGCGGATGGTGGCGCCCGCGTCGGCCGACTCGATCTGGGCCAGCTCGTCCTGTCTGTCGCGTAGACGGTCGACCATCCGCATCAGGACCTTGGCTCGGTCCTTCACCGCCATCCCGCTCCAACCGCCGGAATCGAAGGCCTTGCGGGCGGCTGCGATGGCCCGCACGGTGTCGCCCTTGGTGGCAACCGGCACGAGCGCGATCGGTTCTTCGGTCGAGGGATTGATGGTGGGCCGAGTCTCCCCCGACTCCCCATCGACGAACTGCCCGTCGATATATAGCTTGTAGGTTTCCATCAGTCACCCCTCGATCGCGTCACTGCCGGAACCGGTACTCGCAGGGGAATCGTATCATCCGCCCCCGACCGCGCGTCGCTCGCGTCCAGAGGGGGGTGACACAAAATCGGCGTATTCCCGCAGGACCAGGGAGAGTGCGTCCGAAGCGACCGAGCCCAACGGACCGAAGAGGTCGACGACTGAAGCGGGGTGCGCCCGGCTCGCTGGCTTCCAGGTGCCCACGACGCGGCCGTCCTCTACGATCGTCGGACGGAATATGCCGTTGCCGCCGGGGACGACCCGCTGGGCCGAGACCGCATCCAAGGCGACACCTCGATCCGCGTAGCCCAGGACATACTCATCGAAGCCGGGTAGAAGGAATACCGACCGAGAGACCTCGCGGCAGGGAGGCGTCCCCGGCAACACCAAATACTCTTTGTCGCCGAGTGTCTCCCGCGCCAATAGACCCCGGGCCAGCTCGATCCCGGTCTTTGCGTCTGCGACGGTCAGCCCCGACCACCAGACGAAGTCTCGGAACGTCGCCGGTCCGTGGCCCCCTACGTAGCGGACGGCCAATTCGGCCAACGCCTCCTCGCGACCC
>PMIZ01000097.1 GCA_003157225.1 Actinomycetota bacterium
GTAGCCCTTCTTGAGATCGACGTACCTCTGGACTCCGGCGTTGTTTACCAGGATGTCGAGCTTGGGAAAACGGCGCAGCACCTCTGCTGCGAGTTCCTCTCTTTGCTGCCTATTTGCGAGATCGCACGATAGTGCGACCACGCCGGGCAACCTATTGGCCGTCGCTGAAAGACGTTTCTCGTCACGGCCGCACAGAATGACCGTGCTTCCGCGACTGTGAAAGGCCTCAGCCATACCAAGCCCGATCCCACCGCTACCTCCGGTGATAAGAGCCGTTCTGTTTGACAGGTTCACTACACCTCCTGACCCAAACGCGGTACACAGTCGCCAGTCGTATTCGAGAACGAACATCCGGCAAGAGCGGCACCGAGCATCAGGACGGCTAGACCGATCAGACAGACCGACAGGGCGACCGAGCGCGTGCAAATGCTCTTGTGAGTCTTCACGCCATCCTCCGCGGAACGTTGGTGCTCACCCCGAGGTCCGCATCAGCGTATCAGCTTGGGTTGCGGACATCAGCAGGGCGATTGCACATCGGGTCACAGGGCGTCCAGTAATCTCGCACTCGTAGACGCAGATGTGCGAAGTCCGCCTCCTCGCTGACCTCTCTACAGAGAACGGTAAGGATGCTGCAAATGGGTCTCTTTTCGAGACATGTTGGATTGCGCTACTCGCCGGGCTACGTGGGTGTTGAACCATAGGCGCCAGGCTATGGTGCCTAGTCTCGGCTATTGTCCCCCGGACCGCGATAATGCGTAGCTCACTGCCATAAGGCCAGCCATTCGCTCGTCGAGAGATGGATGCTTCCCGTCGAGTCCCTTGTTCCCAACAGCACCTTGATCGGGTGGTCGCCTTGTGTCAGGCAGAAACACACTGCTGCCTTCACCGACTCTCCGGGCTGAAGCGTCACGAGACCCAAGACCTCGTGTCCAGCTAGCGTCTTCTCTGAAACGCCGATTCCCCCCGAGGTGCCGCTCCTCTTTCCCATCAGGTAGAATTTCTGAGCCGCGCAGGTGAGCGGCTCACTACCGGTATTGGTGATCGTCACCAGGCTGTAGGCCGCCACCCATACGGAGGGTGCACCCCTTTCGTCAGGTCCCTCGACCGTTTCGTCAGGTACCTCGACCGGTTGCTCGACCTTGATCGTCCGTCCATCAAGAATGGCCTCCTCACCCCAGGCAAGCCGTGGGCCCACGCCCATGACCATGGTCGTCGAAGAGAGCGACGGATCATCGGTGGTGGGCGCATCGGTGAGGACAATGACCGATTGTGTACCACGTAGGTGACCGAGTCCGGTGACGAGTCCGGCGGAAACAGCCGCCAGCGCCACAACAACGGCCGCACCGATGGCCACCAGGCGAAGACCCCGTCTACGATATCGGCGCTGCTTCTTTCCTGCGCATCTCTCCTGCAACTCCCGACAGAAGGTACTTGTATCGACTCCGGGCGCAAGCCGACGGATCGCGTCCCTAAGCTCTGGGTCGCTCGTTAGTCTTTTCATGACTCGCCCTCCATGTTTGATCCAAGTGCTACACGGGCTCGGTAGAGATGGCGGTCGACCGTGCCCCGGGAAACGCCCATAGCCCGAGCGACTTCCTCGGTGGACAGATCTGCCAGGTAGTAGAGAGTGGCGGCGATTCGCTGACGACGGGGAAGAGCCCTAAAGACAAGAGCCAGCTCTGTGTCGCCCAACCGGGGCTCGGTCCAGGGCTCCATGCCGGTGTTCTCCAGGCGTTCCGTCAATCGTGCCCCGCGGGCGACGATTCGGCGGTAGTCGCTGCACCGGTTGAGCGCGACTCGATAGAGCCACGCAACCGGGTCTCGCAGGTCCCCAACGGTGTCCCACCGTAGATACAGCTTGAGGAACGCATCCTGGGCGGCGTCCCAGGCCAGCTCTCTATCCTGGGATATCAGGGACAGGCTCTGCACGAGTCGCGTACAGTGCTGTTCCACGAAGCTCTCGTAGCTGCCGTTTCCGTTTCCCGTCGGGGACCTCCGTCCTATCCTGTCTGCAGCTCTCCTGCCGAGGTGTCGGCTTCGGCAAAGTCATACTTCCCTCTACCATGGAGACGAACGAAGGGTACCTTCTTCTTGACACGAGGGCTTCGATGAAGCTGCCCTCGCGTTTCAGTGCCCGACACGACTGTCACAGAAGTGCGAAGTCCGCCTCTGCGGAGGTTGCATTTCTGCATACAAGAGGGCAGCTGAAAGTTCAGGCGCAACGTTCCAGACGGAGGATCAGCCATGGAGAACCCCACCCCCGCTCCCTGCCAAGTACTCACCTTCAGCATCCCGTCCTCGCAGGAGGAGCGCGACCGCCTCAACGCGGCGATCAAGGAGGGGGCTTCAGGGGGGATTTCCTGTTCTGACGTTTACAGTAATCGGAGCGGGCAAGTACTGGAGAGAGCTACGTCGCGAGGCGAAGACTCGTAGTTCCAGAGAAGAGTAGGGCGGCCGCCATCGAACGAGCCATCCTGCTTCTGAGAAGCGGCGACCGCGAAGAGCATAGCCGTGATGCTTGTCGACCTAACTGACTCGGGACTCAAAGCGGCCGCTCAGCGGCGCACCATCAAGGGATAGTGTCCGTTCCCGGTTGGGAAGCAAAGCGAATTGCCTTCTCAGATCTCGAGCCGATGGAGGCCTTGCTGGACGCCGCTTCGAACGAGCTTCGCTTGGTCAGCGACTAATCCTTGGTACCCCCGCTGTCCGAGCGACCCGCCGCGCTTGCACGACCAGGCGCGCTCGGATACGCTCGGGCGACGGCCCAGGAACGCAAGACAGGTGATATGAGCCGAATGCCCCAATGGTGGGTTCGAGTCGTCGCGTTCGCGAGCGCAGCGTACTACGCTGGTTTCTTCGCCGTCTGGTGGTGGGAGGTGCATAGGGGCTACTTCGATGCGCCCTTGTACTCTCTGGTGATTCCAGGCTTCTTCCTGGTCTTGGCCTGTATCGCGGCCTACCGCGCAGCACGAAGACGT
>PMIZ01000367.1 GCA_003157225.1 Actinomycetota bacterium
TAGCAGAAGCCGCGGGCCATGGGCAGATAGGTAACGTCCGCGGCCCAGACTTCTCCCGCCCGGGTGGTGCTTGAAGCGCGGCATGAGGAAGTTCGCTAGGATGGCAACAAACCGGCGGCCCTTGCGCTCAAGGATGTACTGCAAGGGGGCCGGACCACCCCACCTCCACTTGGCGGATGCCTGGTGAACGTTCCGGCCGCTCCGGTCGATCGCATTCATCGAGCCCAGCATCTCGCCGGTTGCCTCGCCCCGGCCCCGATTGGGAGGCGCGGGTAGTTGCCGAGCCTGACTGCGTCAGCTCGTCTTCGATCTCATTCCGATGGGGCAAGGCTCACAAACCTCATGCTCCAAGCCGGCAGCTCGCTGACGAGCGCGGTCGCTTCTGAGTCTGGGCCAGATGCATCCTTTTCCGCCTTCAGTATCCAGTCGGCCCAGTGTATGAACGTCCAGCGCGTTCCGCCTGAATCCTCGGTCTCCGGAACAGCCTGCACTCCGTCCTTGAGGATGACGATCCCGCCATCGATCGACCATGCCCCTGAGTAGTCTTTCGCGGGCTCAGGGGAGGTGGACGGGAGATCGAAGATCTGTTGGAGCTGTTCGTGATAGGTGCCGTCCGCGAGCAGTGTGAGGTCGATTCGAAACGCCATGTACTCGCTGGTCCACGATCCCACGACTGATTGGACCTCGGCGACCGATCCCGCGGCGGCCTGGGTGGACGAGGCTTGATAGACGAGACGGCCGGTCGAATCGATTAGGCAGTCCGGCACGGCGACGGTTCGCATGCACGCGCGCGCGAGGCCGTCGCGAAACCCAGTCCCGTTCAGGTACTGGGGAGCCACCACGAATGCCCCGGTCTTGTCGATGTAGCCCACCTGGTGGTTGAGCGCAACCGGGGCCAACCCCCCACTGAAGCCGTTTGAGGGGAGCAGGTAGAAGTCGGGATAGGGGTATCCCGAAGGGTTATCGAACTGCGGCTTGATCACCATTCTTCCCGAGGTGTCAATAAAGCCCCATGTGTTGTCCACGCACACCGGGGCGAGCCCCTCGCTGTATTCCCCTCCGCGCTGGAAAGCCTGCGGGAATGCTGTCGTGCCCGTCTGGTCGATGTACCGGCAGGTGCCATCTGCCAATTCGCTACCATGCGTGTACACCGGCGCGAGTCCGCTCTCGAACCGCCCGCCCACGAGGTATGCCGTGTTGTCCTCGAGCACAGCATGGAGGCTGGCCGCATCGTACCGGAGACCGATTCTCCAGTGGCCACTCTTGTCGATGAAGCCGTATTTCCCGCCCGTTGACGCCTGTGCCAGTCCCTCTGAGAATGGCCCGACCCAGTCGAACTTCAAGGGAATGACGATCTTCCCTTTCGTGTCGATGAAGCCGCAAGAGGAACCCTTCATGACCCCGGCCAGGCCTTCGCTGAAATCGCCCGCGGCGTCCCAGGTGGCTGGAGTCACCAGGTGGTCGTTCTTGTCGATGAAGCCATAGCCACTAGCCGTGACAAAAGGGTCTTTCGTGGAGGGAGGCGGACCCGTCGCCACCCGAGCTATCCCATCGAAGAAGAGATTGGCCTCAGTGAACTGCGGCTTGATGACGATGGCTCCCGTCTCGTCGATGTAGCCCCACTTGCCCCCTACCTCCACCGGGGCGAGCCCGTCTTGGAACCGATAGGCGTCCTGGAACTGGGGCGTGATGACCCAGGTGCCGTCCTTGTCCACGTAGCCCCACTTGTAACTTGCACGGCTCAAGGGGTCAGAGCCGGTCTCCTTGGGCACCGGCCACAGCGCAGTCTCGGACTCCGTGGTGGTTGTCGGCGAGACAGCGTGCTGATCACCGCCGCAGCCAATAGTACCGATCACGAGAGTCACAAGAAGCACGAGAAGAAGCCGGAACGCGGCCCACTTGCACGAGCTCCGAGCGGCACGCATTGGCGGCTGAGTCATGGCGCGAGTGTTGGTCGAGATTGCCGGGTGGAACGACTCGAAGCGCGTTCCCTTGCCATGCTGCAACATGTGCCCCTCCTGGCTCGCTCTCGCCGCGGCACAATCATCGCCTCGCGCAAGGGCGAGGTCAACACCCGACGCCGAACGTCGGTTTGACAAGACCAGGTGGAGCCCATCAGTACTCCCAGCTATTGTCGTCCCATTCCTCACCAGACCTCGCAGCGAGCTCCACATCCACCATATGCAGCAAGTCGGCGGCCTCGGTTCCCGGCATAGGGGCTATGTCTCTGCATGTCCCGAACAGGGAACTACCATCGGGGAGCTCAGGTCCTTCATCGCCTTGAACCCATGACTGATTCCCCGTCGTCATCTTCCAGAGATCCCCCGCGGAAGCATCGTCTCGACTCACAGCTACCAATCGGCACAAGCGAGAATAGGCTGAAGACGCTGAGCCAAAGGCGACAGCGCCTGCTCCTATCCCCCTACAGCAAGGGCTCAAGGGGTCGTGCCGGCGTCTCCCCGGTGCGACAGGGGCCAGGGGGCGTAGGGTCCGTCGCAGCGTTTGAGCGAACCCTTGCGACCTAAGCGGAGACGGACCCCGCGCCCCCTGGCCGTTGGTGGGCTGGCTCAGAGAGGCCGGCGCGACCCCTTGGTTACAAGTGCTCGGGGCGAAGCTGCGGAAAGAGAATGACGTCGCGGATGGAATCCACCCCCAACAGCAGCATGGCCAGGCGGTCGATGCCGATGCCGAGCCCACCCGCCGGAGGCATGCCGTATTCGAGCGCGCGTAGGAAATCTTCGTCGAGCACGTGGGCTTCTTCGTCGCCGGCCTCTTTGTTGCGCGCCTGCTCCTCGAAACGCCTGCGCTGGTCAAGCGGGTCGTTCAGCTCGGAGAAGGCGTTGCCCATCTCCCTGCCGGCGATGATGGGCTGGAAACGCTCCACGATGAGCGGGTCGTCCGGGCTTGACTTGGCCAGAGGACTAAGCTCCAAGGGATAGTCGATGGCGAAAGTCGGCTGGACCAGCTTCGGCCACACTGCGTGCTTCAAGGCCTTGTCGACCAGCGTCGAGAAGGTGTCGCGCTTCTCCACGTCGATGTGACGCCCTTGGAGCACTCGTTTGGCGGCCGCCGGGTCGGACCGCATGCCGGCGAGCGACAGACCCAGATACTCCCCAAGGAGCGAATCGATGGTCCTGCGCGGCCACGGAGGCTTCAGTTCGACCACCTCGTCACCAACCGGCAGGCTGGTGGAGCCGGTGACCTCTTCCGCCAGGGCCGCGATCATGTTCTCCACCAACTCCATGATGGCGTTGTAGTCCACATAGGCCCAGTACAGCTCCATCATGGTGAATTCCGGGTTGTGCACCAGCGAGATACCCTCGTTCCGGAAATTCTTCCCGATCTCAAAAATGCGGTCGAATCCACCCACCAGTAGGCGCTTGAGGTAGAGCTCCGGGGCGATGCGCAGGTACAGGTCGGTGTCGAGCGCGTTGTGATGGGTCACGAAGGGGCGCGCGAGCGCGCCGCCGGGAAGGGGCTGGAGAATGGGCGTTTCCACTTCTACGAAACCCTGCGCCTGCAGGTAGCGGCGCATGCTTGCCACCAGATGGCCGCGGCCGCGCAGCTGCCGCGCGACCTCCGGGTTGGCGATCAAGTCCACGTAGCGCTGACGGTAGCGGGTCTCCCGGTCTTGCAGCCCGTGCCACTTCTCCGGCAGCGGTCGGAGCGACTTGGTGAGCAGTATCCACGAATCCGCGAAGAGGGTGAGCTCTCCCCTGCGCGTGCGGAACACGTGTCCCTCACAGCCGATGATGTCGCCGACATCTATGCCGGTGAGGCTCGAGAACGAGACCTCCCCCAGAGTATCCACGTTGCCGTAGACCTGGAGGTCGTCCCAGCCATCTCGCACCGTGAAAAAGACCGCCTTGCCGTGCTCGCGCCTGGCCATGACCCGGCCGGCGACGCGGTAGTGGACGTCGTCCTTCTGGCCCGGTTCGAGGACAGCATGAGCGGTGGTTATCTGCGCGACGGGGGTGCGGCCCAGGAAATTGCGGGCGTAGGGCTCCACGTTCTCCCGACGCAGCCGTTCGATCTCGGCCAGCCGGTCGCGCTCCCACTCCCGGGGTTCGGCCGCCTGACCACCCTCCTCACCGTGGCCCTGGTTGGGGCCGGAGTGGTCCATCTATGAGATCTTCCCTATGGCCAGGATCTCGTAGTTGAGCGCCCCGACCGGGACCGGCACGGTGACGACGTCGCCCACACGTTTGCCTATGATGGCCTGGCCGACCGGCGACTCATTGGAAAGCCGCGCCTTGGTGGGATCGGCCTCAGCCGAGCCGACGAGCGTGTAGATACGGATCTCACCGGCGTCTTTGTCGCGGAGCGTGACGGTGCTGCCGACGCTCACCCTGTCGGTGTCGATCTCTGAGTCCTTGATGACCCTTGCCCTACGAAGCTTCTCCTGCAGAAGACTGATGCGATGTTCGAGCAAAGCCTGCTCGTTCTTGGCGTCGTCGTA
>PMIZ01000446.1 GCA_003157225.1 Actinomycetota bacterium
CACGCCCCCACTCGTAGGTTGGGACTCTGTCCCGACCCGCTCGCTCGCGGAGTCCCAACCTGCGTTGCTTGCGCCTCCGCCGTGTTACGAGCGTTACGGCTTAATCGGCGTGCGGGCCAACTCCAAGACTTTCGCCACGAGCCGCTCTTCGACCGAGGCGGTGAACGGGCCCGGCAGCGAGCTCCACTTCGTGGCTTGGCCGGCCTCATAGCCGCCCTCCTGGAGCACGCGGGCTGAGGGGCGGTAGGTGAACACGTCGTTCGAGGGCCTTGGCGAACAGGTCGGTCTCGGCCGCGTTCAGCACTGTGTGGGTGCGAGGATTGAAGGGCCGGCGGGAGGCGGCCAGGCTCTCCGCGGTGGCGATGATCACGTCGGCCCGCTCGCACAGGGCCTTGTCGTAGGCCTTGACCACCTCGGGGTCCAGCAGCCCTGGGAAGGCTGAGTGTTCATCCACGCAGTGATAGACCACCGCTGGGGGCCCACGGCGGCGCCCGCCCAGCCGGTCGAGCAGATCGATGCTGCCGGGCAGATACGCCCACACAATCGGGCGGCCGGTGAAGCCGAGCCGGCGCATGCCCCAGCGGACGTAGGCCGCCGATACTCGCTGGTTGATGCGGTTGACCCAGGGCTTGTTGTTGCCGAAGGGGAGGAGCGGCGGCAGGGTCAGCGCCCACGGGCCGGGTTCCGCCACGCGCACTCGCGGGATCATGTGCCTCCAGCGGCGCCACAGGGCCGGGACTTTGAGAGGCGCCAGCATCGTAACCGGCTCCTCCACGTAGAGCACGCGATTGGTCTGAGCCAACCGGTGCATGATCTGCTGCTTGCTCGTCCACATCGCCCCCCAGTCGAGCGAGGACACACAGACGATGTCTTTGCCGCGAAGCACTCGGACCCCTTCCTTACACTCGATTCGAGTTCTGTGGCGACTAGAACCGGGCGGCTCGGACAGCCAGGCAACGTTCGTACGCGCGGAGCGTCTGGGCGGCCGTCCGTTCGATCGTGAACTCGGAGCGCACGCGCCGGGCGCCCGCGGCTCCCATACGGGCCCGCAGCGCCGGGTCGTCGAGCAGCGCGGCGGTACGCTCTGCCAGAGCGGCGGCCAGCGCGCCCCGGTCTTGGCCGCGACTCACCACATACCCGGTCTCGCCGTCCACCACCGCCTCTTCGTCGCCTCCCGCCGCGGTCGTCACCACGGGCAGCCCACTCTCCATGGCCTCCAGCACCGACATCGACACTCCACCTTCGTAGAGCGAGGTGACCAGGTAGACATCCAACTCCGAGAGCGCGGATCTCACATCGTCCATCCTACCGGTGAAGCGCACGGTGCCAGTCGGAAGGGTCTCGCCTGCTACCCTCTGCAGTCGCTCGCTCTCGGGCCCATCGCCCATCACGATCATCTCCACATCGGGATGGGTTCGGCGCAGAAGCCCCGCAACCTCCAGCATGAGGTCGACATCTTTGACGGCCACCAGCCGGACGAGGCTTCCCACCCGGGGCCGCGAACGGGTGACCGCAGCCGCCGTCGCGCCACCGGTGGCCGTCTCCAACCCCGAGTGGATGGCCACCAGCCGCCCCGGCGGATAGCCCCGGTCGATCAGCAGCCCACGGAGGCTGCTCGACATACAGATGACGCAGTCCACCCGGCCCAACGTACCCCGATCGAGCGCTTCGTAGAGTCGGGCCAGCGACGACGAGTCATAGTCGAGCCGGATGTCGGAATGTACCGTCGTTACCAGGCAGGGGGCGAGCCCCTTGTGACCCAGCGCCAAGCGCACCGGGAGATTGGCCCGCATCCCGTGGGTGTGGACAATGTCCCATGCCCCGGTGCCCGGTCTCTCGGCCGGCCCGTCGGCAAGAAGCCGTCGCAGAGACCCGAGGACCCTGAAGTCGTGGGCTCCTTTCATCGGCAGCACGGTGAGCGCCAGACCACGGCGCTCCGCCTCGTCGGCTAGCCCGCCCCCGCCCAGGCAGGCGAGGTGAACATCACAACCGGCGGGGCCGAGGGCCCGCAGCAAGGGAAGCAGGTGGCTCATGGCGCCCCCGGTGTCTCCGCCTCCGATGAGATGCAGCGCCCGCGGCCGCCTCATGCCTCCGCCTCGCCCGGCCGCTCGCCTTCGTGCAACGCGGCGGAGGTCGCTAGGCCGGTCAAGAACCAGAATCCAACACCTACGACGAGCGTTTCCCACACACTGGCCGTGAAATTCGCCACGGCGACCGCGACGAAAGCCCCCAGCACTCCTGAGGTGAGGGCCCTCAGATATGGGTCTCGCGTCATCCCCAGGCCCTTGACGAGCCCTTTCGCCGCCCGCAACAGGATCCAGAGGAAGAACGCCAGCAGAAGCAGGCCTCCTTCCGCGCCGAGTTGAAGATAGAAACTGTCCACCCACAGTCGGCTGTAGCCGAAGGTGACCGCGCTGGTCCCACCGAAAGTCCCTAAGCCCAGCCCGAACCACGGGTGCTCCCCGATGTAGCTCAGCGCCATCTTCCACACATACAGACGCCCTGCTTCGGTGCTCTTGGTGATGTAGGCCGAGCTGAACGCGAAGGTCAGCCTCTGGACGAAGGCTTTGGGGGCGACGAACCAACCTACGACTCCGGCGGCGGCAAGCGGCACGAGGTAGCGGCGATAGGCGACCACCAGCAGCACAAGGACGCCCGCGCCCAGGCCGATCCACGCCCCCCGGCTGAAGGTGACCGCGATGCCCAACAGGTGGACCGCACACGCTCCCGCCCATAGCAGCCGCGCCCTGGG
>PMIZ01000180.1 GCA_003157225.1 Actinomycetota bacterium
AGGGCGAAGTCGTCGAAGGCGATGTAGTACATGTAGGGGCTGGGATTGACTGCCCGCAGTCCTCTGTATATGGAGAAGCCGCTCACGTTCACCGGCCGCTCGAACCGCTGGGAAAGAACGATCTGGAAGGCGTCACCGGCGTAGATGTACTCACGTATCCTCTCCACAGCGCCGAGAAAGCGCTTGCGTTCGAAGCTCGAGTGCACCGGAGCGCCTTCGTGCACGTCGCGGGCGCGATCGTGATCGAGGCTCCACTTTGGCGGCGGGATGGCCTGTCCAAGCCGGGCTTTGACGTCGGCCAGCCGGCCGACCGCCGCCGTATAGGCGGTGTCGAGATCAGGCTCTTCGTCGCAGAAGATGTTGGTGAGCAGGGTGATGGTATGCCGCAGATGGTCGAACACCACGATGACATCGGTGAGCAAGAAGGCCATGTCGGGTAGGCCCAGGTCGTCGGGCGGGCCTTCGGGTAGCCGTTCGACGTGGCGCACGCAGTCGTACCCGAAGTAGCCGACGGCGCCGCCCACGAACGGGGGCAGCCCTTCCAGCGCCGGCGCCTTGTAGGCGGCAAGGTGCTGCGCCATGAAGGCGAAGGGGTCGCGGCCGTGGGCGGCCAGATCGTAGTGCCTGTCGAGCCCACCGCGGCGGACGGTCACCGTGCCGCCCTTCAGCCGGACGCTCTCCCAAGCCTTGATGCCCAGAAAGGAGAACCGCCCTAGGCGCATGCCCTGCTCGGCGCTTTCGAGCAGAAAGCAGCCGGCCGGTTGGCGCAGCTTGAGGAAGGCCGAAACCGGCGTCTCGGTGTCGTCCAGGAAGGTGTGCGTGACCGGGATTAGGTTATGGCTCGCGCTGAGCTCCCGCGCCTCTTGCAGTGAGGGCACGGTGGTGATGGTGCCGGATGTCATGGCTGCCTACCCTTCTCGCGAAGCGAGAAACGGCGGGCGCTCTCCGGTGGGAGAGCTGAGCCATCGGCCGTCGAAACAGGAGAGGTCGCCGGTATGGCAGGCTGCGCCGGTCTGCTCGACCAGGGCGAGAAGCGTGTCGCCGTCGCAGTCGTAGCGCAACTCCCGGACTTTCTGAACGTTCCCCGAAGTGGCGCCTTTGTTCCAGTACTCCTTGCGGGAGCGGCTATAGAACCAGGTGGTGCCGGTCGCCAGCGTGCGGCGGACCGACTCGGAGTTCATGTAGGCGAGCATGAGCACCTCGCCCGTGATCCATTCCTGGACTATGCACGGCACCAGGCCGCGCGCGTCGTACTTGATAGCTTCGAGACCCGAAGCAGTGTCTATCGAGATGTCGCCCGAAGATGGCGCGGTGTCTGCTGAATTGTCGGCTTGCCTTTCCACTTCATCCCTTTCGTGATATCTCACCAGCCAGATGGCGCAAACTCTTACGCCGTGACCGGCCGCGATGAATCATCATCCGGCCGCTGGAGGCGCCCCTCGCAATAGCGCGAGGGGCTAGAACCACAGGGGCTGCCAGCCGTGAAAAGAACCGCCGTGCTGAGGGTGCCACCAGAGACCGGTCCCGCATGGGATCAGGGCGTCTGAGCGCCGCTCGGTCGCGAAAGTGGCTTGATCGTTCATCTCCCCCGCTCCATCAGCAGTTTGGTAGTGAACGGGTATGATACACGGCTAGCAGGCTGCTGAAAAGCGACGTTTCGCCAGCAGAGTGCGTTGGGCACGCGCAAGACTACGCAAGGAGCGAGCGGCCAGTGAGCGGCACGGTACACGGCGGCGCCACCGCCGAGATGATTTTCAGCGGCGACGAGTTGCTACGCGGCGATACGCTCAACACGAACCAGTCGTATCTGGGTGAGCGGCTGCTCGACCTCGGCATCTTCGCCACCCATGCCCTGTGCGTGACCGACGATCTCGCCGCGATGGTCGAGGCAATCAAGGCCGGCCTTGCCCGCCGTCCGGCAGTGCTGGTGCTCTCCGGGGGATTGGGACCCACCGAGGACGACCTGACCCGCGAGGCGGCCGCCGAGGCACTCGGCCGGCCGCTCGAGCACCGCGAGGACCTGCTGGAACTCATCCGGGCCCGCTTCGCTTCACGCGGCTGGGTGATGAGCGACAGCAACCGCAAACAGGCGCTGATCCCCCGCGGCGCGTCGAGTATCCCGCTCACTGGGACGGCGCCCGGCTTCCACGTACAGCAGGGTGACACCCTGGTAGTCGCCTTGCCGGGCGTGCCCTGGGAACTCAAGCAGATGTGGGAAGGGACGGTGGAGCCGCTGCTGAGCGGGGTCCAGGCCGGGGCAAGCTCCGATGACGGAGACGGCCGGGCTTCGGGGGCACGGGTCGTTCGGGCGCAGGACGTGAGACGCATCCATACCTTCGGCATCGGCGAGTCGATGCTGGCAGAGATGCTCTCCGAATTCGATTGGCACGATCCCGAGGCGACAATCGGCACCAGGGCGAACCTCGATGGGGTGACCATCATCCTGCGCGGTCTCGCCTCACCGGGAGGCGGCGACAAGCTACAGACGACCCAGGACAGGGTGCTTGCCATCCTCGGCGAGCGTGTCTATGGGACAGATGGCGACGGCCTTCCCGAAGTGACCGGCGAGCTGCTGCGAGCAGCGGGTCTCACCCTGGCCGTGGCCGAATCGTGCACCGGTGGTCTGGTGGCCAAGCGGTTCACCGACGTCCCCGGCAGCAGCGACTATTTCCTGGGGGGAGTCATCGCCTACGACAATCGGGTCAAGACCGGCCTCCTGGGAGTGCCGGAGGACGTCCTCGCTGCCAAGGGAGCGGTGAGCTCCGAGGTAGCCATCGCCATGGCCGAGGGGGCCTGCCGGCGACTCGGCGCCGACTGCGCTCTCTCGACCACCGGGGTCGCGGGGCCGAGTGGTGGCAGCGAAGAGAAGCCGGTCGGGCTGGTGTTCATAGCCTGCACGGTCAAAGGCGTGACCGTCGTCGAGCGGATCCACTCTCCAGGGCAGCGCGAGCAGATCAGGGAACGCTCCGCATTCGCGGCAGTCGACCTGCTACGACGACGCTTGATCGATCTGGCGCGGGGTTAACCGGCGGCCGAGCCAAGCGCCCTCGTCCGGATGCACGGTGTGCCACGGCGTAGCCTGCTCGTAGGCGTCCGCGATCCGGCAGAGCATGCCCTCGCTCAGCCTGCGTCCGGCGAACTGCGCACTGTAGGGCAGGCCATCCGCCGAAAACCCGCATGGTAGGCAGATGGCCGGCGTGCCCGCGAGGTTCATGGGGAACGTGAAGTCGGTGGCCCTGGGAGCAGCCGCGGCCCACGCCGCGTGATAGGCCTGCCGGCCGCCTACCTGAAGCTCGTGTGTGATGGGCCAGGCGGGATCACCGCCGGAGGGGCACACGAGAGCATCGACCGACTCGAGCACGACCGCCAACTTTGCGCTGAACGCCGTCCTCTTCGTCCCCGCATCGGCCAACTGCTCCGGCGTCACCCGGCTGCCCGCTTCCAGCGCCTCCCGGAAGTAGGGGCCGTATTCACCGGCCCTCGATGGGTAGTTCGCCGCGTGAGCCAAGGTGGCCTCATAGTCGCACAGTGTCGCCCAGGCCTCATTCATGCCGGCCAGATCGGGAAAGCGCACCTCCACCAAGTGAGCGCCCAGGCCGGCGAGCACCCGCAGAACCTCCCCAAATGCGACGGCCTGGCCCGGATCGATCGCCGCGAAGACATACTCTCGGTCGATGCCTATGCGCACTCCCTCAATTCCGACCCGCGTGCTCGCCACGGCGTGGACCGCCGGTTCTCTGAGGCAGGTGGGATCTTTCGGATCGCTCCCCGCGACAACGTCCAGCATGACGGCCACGTCGCCGACTTCGCGAGCCATCGGCCCGACGTGGTCCAGCGACTCGGCAAGCGGCAGCAAGCCAAAGCGGCTTACCCGCCCGTACGTGGGTTTTAAGCCCACCACCCCGCAGGCAGAGGACGGGAAACGGATGGAACCGCCGGTATCGGTGCCGATCGCACCGAAACACAGGCCGGCAGCGGTGGCTACGCCCGATCCACTCGACGACATGCCCGGCCATCGTCCGGTGTCCCAGGGGTTGAGAGGAACATCTAGGTCGGGATGGTAACCGGCCATCGCCCCCTCGGTGAGGTTGAGCTTTCCGAGGAGCACGGCACCGGCGTCCAGCAGCCTCGACACCACCGTGGCATCGATCTCGGGCACGAAATCCCGCAGTACCGGCGTGCCGCCCATGGTGCGGACGCCCTTCGTGAAGCAGAGATCCTTGACCGCGACCGGCACCCCGTGCAGCGGTCCGCGATACGTCCCTCTCCCGATCTCCCGCTCGGCCACGCGCGCCGCCGCTAGAGCTTGGTCGGCTGTGACAGTCGCGTAGCTCTTGAGAGTGGCGTCGACTTGTCCGATGCGATCGAGCATGCGCTCGGTGAGCTCGACAGGCGACAGCTCACGCATCGCAAGGAGCCGGGCAACCTCCCGCAGGCTCAGGTAGTGGAGCGGCCTGTCGTCCACGGTGGATTACGCGTCCTGGTGGATGCCGAAGGGGGCATCACCGTCAGCGATCTTCTCCCAGAAGTTCGACCATGGCCCTGATATGAGCCGGCGAGGTGCCGCAGCACCCTCCGAGCAAAGTGGCTCCGGCCTGCAGGCACTCCCGCAACCCGGTGGCAAAGTCGGCCGGGGACATGTCGAACACGGTCTGCTTTTCAACAAACCGGGGTCTGCCGGCATTGGGCTGAGCGACCAGAGGCAGCAAGGTCACCTCTCGCATGCCGGCAATGATCTCGGCCACTTCGAACGGGTCGAGACTGCCGCAGTTCGTGCCTACCGCGCACGCACCCGCCTCGGCGAGCGCCTGCGCACATTCGCGTGCCGCGTTGCCCATGATGGTCCGACCCCCCTTGGCAACCGTGCTGAAAGAGATGGTCGCGATGACGGGCAGCTCCGTGGCTTCCCTCGCGGCGCGAACGGCGCACAACGCCTCGCGAAGGTCGATCATGGTCTCGACGATCAGGCCGTCAACCCCGCCTTCATCGAGCAAAGCGGCCTGTTCGCTGAAGGCCGCCCGAGCATCCTCCTCAGAGAGGGGGCCATAGGGTTTCAGCATCTTCCCGGTGGAGCTCATGTCTCCCAGCACCAACTGACCTTCGCGTGCCGCGGCTTTGGCGAGCCTCGCCCCAGCCAGGTTCACCTCACGCGTGTCGACACCGACGTTGTGCGACTCGATGTTCACGCGGTTCATGGTGAGCGTGTTGGTGATCAGCAAGTCGATGCCGCAGTCAGCGTACTGCCGGTGAACCGTGAGGACGGCGTCGGGATGGGTAACGCAATTCTGGCCGCCCATCTCCAAGCCGGCTTCTCCCAATTGGGTCCCCATGGCGCCATCGAGAAGAACAGCTTTCTTGTGGCTGGAAAGGAGGTCTACTAGCTTCATGCCTTCATTCTATCCGCTTCCTCCAGCTCACGCCTCACCACCAGCTGCCCGTCGATCTCCCGATGCTGCCGGAAGCCCGCCCGGAGGTAGCGCGACAACGGGCCATGGTAGTTCGCCGCGTCACCTGCCGCGGCGAGCGAGGGGTAGGCCTCGGCGATGTCCTAGCCTTTCTAGCGGAACCCGGCGCAAGCCGAGTCGAGGGGCGCGGCGGCCACGCCCCGTCTCCGATAGGCGGGCGTGCGTGAATCCCAATCCCGCTCGGAATGGTCGGCATGGAAGTAGTGGCAACAGCAGCCGCACCAGTCGGGGTTGTCGGCGAAAGCATCTCGATCGAAGAAGGCGAGCCATTCATCGACCAGGTCAGGGGTGAGTTCCCGAACGACGATCTCAGCCATCCCGCTCACACCTGTCGGCCGCTCACCGTCACTCGTCGTGGCTCACGACTCCTGCCAAACAATCTCCACGCCTTCAGAGGTCCCGACCGCTCGCCTCAGGATGTCTGCGAGGTGCGCGCCGGCGCCGTGCTGCTCGAGCAGGTCGATGGTCGCCGGGGAGATGAAGTAGTCGGTGTCCTCCTCGCTCTCCTCCTCCAACTGATCGATCAGGAGCTGCAATTCCTCTTCGTCGATAGTCCCGACAACCGCCCCGCCGTCTTTCAAAGACAAGCTGATCATCGCGTCATCCCCTTCCTCGTTCGCGTCAGTCCGATTCGCGCCAATGCCAGTCCCGGTT
>PMIZ01000405.1 GCA_003157225.1 Actinomycetota bacterium
CTGGCCCATGCTGGCCAGTTTCTCCGACTGCATCAGCGCCGCCTGGGCGTTGACGAGTTGTTCGTTGGACAGGCCAAGCTGGGTGATCGTAGTGCGGAGCTGCTCGATGGTGTACGGCAGGCACATCTCGCTCTCGGCCAGCCCCTCGTGGATGGCCAGCGCGTGCATGCGGCAGGTCTCGTACCCGCAGGCCCCGCAGTTCAGCTCGTCGGCCGGCCGGGCCTTGCCCATGCGGGCCAGGATGCCCCCGAGCTCCTCCTGCGAGGGCACCACCAGGCGCTAGTCGTCGCGGGCGTAGGAGCGGCTGAGGTCCAGGTCGGCCAGCTGTTCGATGCCCTCGCGGATCTGGTCGGCGTCGCGCCGGGCCAGCGAGTCGCGGACGTACTCGGAAACCCGCGAGCGCCGCCCGAACAGCGGCGCCCCGGTGGTCATCCCCGGGCCCATGACGCAGCCGGTGCAGCACAGCACCTCCAGCAGCCGCGCGTCCAGGTCGCCGTTCTCGAACTCCCGGATGGCGTCCTGGAACTCGGCGCGCCCGTCGGCGGCCACCACGTCCCCGCGGGTCAGGTCCTCGCTGATCCCGGCGGCCTGCAACATGCCGCGGCTCAGCGGGAACAGCGCGCCGCGGCCGCTCAAGGGCGGATCGAAGTCGGAGGGCGGGACGCCGCCGGCCAGCAGGCCGTCCTCGGCGAACATCTGCCGCAGTTCCCCGAACATCAGCACCGCGTCCACCTCCCCGTGCACCTGCTCGGCCACCGCCTCTTCCTTCTTGGCCAGGCACGGCCCGACGAACACCACCTTCACGTCGGGCCCCAGGAGCCGGCGCAGCGCCCGCGCGGTGGCCACCATCGGCGAGACCACCGGCGCCAGGCACTGCACCAGGTCGGGGTGGAAGCGCTCCACGTAGCTCACGATGGCCGGGCAGGTGGTGGCGATGAAGCGCCGCCCGGGGTGGCGGTCCAGCAGCCGCCCGTAGGCCGCGGCCACCAGGTCCGCCCCGTAGGCCACCTCGTGGACCGAGGTGAAGCCCAGCCGGCGGACCATCGCCACCAGCTCGCCGGGGACCATGTCGGTGAACTCCGCCGGGAAGCTCGGCGCCACCATCGCCGCCACCGCCGCCACCCTGTCCGGTGATTCGAGGAGGGCGAAGGTGCGCTCGGTGTCGTCGCGCACCTGCTTGGCGTTCTGACTACAGACGCGCAGGCAGTTGCCGCAGCCGATGCACCGCGGCTGGATGACGCTCGCCTGCCCGTCGACCACTCGGATGGCCTTGGCCGGACATTCGCGCACACAGGCGTAGCACATCCGGCACTTGTCGGTGACGATAGTGATGAGCGGGTTGTCCCAGGTCGGCATCAGTTCTCCGAGGCCGGACCGGAAACGGCCGGACCATCGGGGTCCGCGAAGCGGGCACCCGCGGGCGGCGACGCAGCCCCGGGCGCCTGGGGCGCCGCGCGCGAAGCCGCGGCGCGGAGCAGGTCGGCGATGGTGGCGAGCAGCCTGGGGGTATTGAGTGGCTTGTCGAAGTAGGCATCCACGTGCATCTTCTCCCGGTCTTCGTCGGACCGGGGTCTGAAGTCCAGGCCCAGGGCGCTCGACACCGAGGTGGCAATGATCACGGGGATGTTGGCGTAGCGCGGGTCCTCCCTGACAGTGCGGGCGAAGAAGAAGCCAGAGTCGAGACTGGTCATCATCAGGTCGGTGATGATCAGGTCCGGCTTCTCCTCCGCCATCCGCACCAGGGCCTGCTTGGGTTCGGCAGCCATGACCACGCGGTAGCCCGCTCTCTCGAGGATCAAACGGTTGATCTCGAGGAAGTCGTAGTCGTCGTCGACGATCAAGATCAATGCGGGCTTCCCGGTGGTCATCGTCTTCTCACAATAGCACCGAGCCGGGGCTGCCTCGGAGAAAGCCTCCGAGGCAGCCCCCAAGGGTGCTCCGCTATACGCGGTCTTTCGCTTTGTAGGTGGTATGCAGCAACTCGTGCGAGGTATGACCCAGGGGCTCGCCCAGGTATTCCTTGTAGAGGGCCAGCACTTCGGGGTTCTCGTGCGACTTGCGCAACTCGCGGCCTTCGTCCTCGGAGTAGATGGCTCTGATTCGAGCCTCACGCACGGCATCGGAGGTCAGACGCGGCTGGCCGCCGCCGCCGATGCAGCCACCGGGGCAGGTCATCACTTCGACGAAGTGGTAGCTGGCTTCGCCGCTCTTGATGCGGTCGATCACCTTCTGGGCGTTGGCAAGCCCGTGGGCGACCGCGACCTTGAGGGTGGCGCCCTTGAGGAACGACCACTCCGGCACCGTCTCGTCGATGGTCACCGAGGCTTCCTTGATGCCTTCGAGACCGGCGAGCGGAGTCACGTGCAGGTTCGGGAAGGGGAAGGGCTTGCCAGTGACGATCTCGTAGGCCGTACGGAGCGCCGCTTCCATCACCCCGCCGGTGGCGGCGAAGATGTCGGCCGCGCCGGTGGAGATACCCAGAGGCTTGTCCATCGTGTCTTCGGGGAGGTTGGTGAAGTCGATGCCGGCCATCTTGATCATGCGGGCCAGCTCGCGCGTGGTCAGCACCATGTCGACATCGGCGTAGCCGTCGCGTCCCATCTCCGGCCGCGCGCACTCGTACTTCTTGGCGGTGCAGGGCATGACCGAGACCACCACGATGTCCTCGGCCTTCATGCCGAGCTTCTTCGCGTAGTAGGTCTTGGCGAGGGCGCCGAACATCTGTTGCGGCGACTTGCACGTGGACAGGTTGTCGAGCATATCGGGGTTGTAGTGCTCCATGTAGTTGATCCAGCCCGGGGAGCAGCTCGTGAACATGGGCAGGGCCACGTCCTTGCCCTCCACCAGTGCCTGTTTCAACCTGACCAGGAGCTCGGTGCCTTCCTCCATGATGGTGAGGTCGGCTGTGAAGTTGGTGTCGAACACGGCGTCAAAGCCGAGACGACGGAGCGCCGCCACCATCTTGCCGGTGACCAGCGTACCGGGCTCGTAGCCGAACTCCTCACCGAGGGCTGCGCGGATGGCCGGAGCGGTCTGCACGATCACGTGCTTGGCGGGGTCGTCGAGCGCGGCCCAGGCTGCGTCGATGGAGGTGTTCTCGGTGATGGCTCCCACGGGGCAGACCGCCGCGCACTGGCCGCACTGCACGCAGACCACGTCGCTCAGATTGCTGGAGAAGGCCGGACCGATGAGGGTGGTGAAGCCCCGCCCCTGTGGGAAGAGCGCACCGACTCCCTGGATCTCGTTGCAGGCGGTCACGCAGCGGCGGCACATCACGCATTTGCCGGTGTCGCGCGTGAGCGCCGGAGTGGAGGTGTCAATCATCTTGCGGGTCCGCTCGCCCTGGTAGGTCACTTGGTCGACGCCCATGTCGATGGAGAGCTGGCGGAGCTCGCAGTCGGCGCTGCGCACACAGGTGTAGCAGTCGCCGTCGTGCTCGGAGAGCAGCAACTCGAGTACCGCCCGCCGGGCGCGCCGCGCCCGGGCGGAGTTGGTCTTTACCACCATGCCGTCGGCGACGGGCTGGGTGCATGACGCCACCAGCGCCTTGGCGCCTTCGATCTCCACCAAGCAGAGGCGGCAGGCGCCGATGGCCTGTACGCCTTCGAGGTAGCAGAGGGTAGGTATCCGCGCGCCGGCCTGGCGGCAGGCGGTGAGTACCGAGGTGCCTTCCGGCACTTCGACTTTGGTTCCGTCAATAGTCAAGGTAGGCATTACTTCACGTCTCCTTGTGCCACAGCGGCAGTCGGCCCGGCAGAGGCCGTGACGGCATCATGGTCCGCCCCGTTCGCCGGGATCTTCCCGTAGTCGCAGCGCAGGCAGCGCTTGGCTTCGGCGCAGGCTGTCGCGAGGTTCCAAGAAAGTTCTACTTCGTCAAAGGTGCACGCCCGGGCTTCCGGATCGAGGCAGACTACCGTCGCACGCGGGGTGTCCACCGGGTCGGCGTCGGGATCGAAGAACACGTCGACCGTGACATCACGGCGCCAGAACGCATGGTTGGCACCGGTGAGGTACTCGTCGATGGCCACGGCGGCTCGTTCGCCGGCCGCAACGGCTTCCACCACGGAGGCCGGGCCGGTGACCGCGTCGCCTCCCGCGAAGACCCAGTCCACACTGGTGGCGCCGGTCTTGGGATCGGTCTTGAACCAACGGTCACGAAGCTCCACCGGCAGGTCGCCAACCAGAGACTTCGCGTTGAGCGACTGGCCGACGGCCGCGATCACCTGATCGCACTTGACGACGAAGTCGGGATTCCGTCCGGCCACCGGACGGCGCCGGCCACTCTTGTCGTAGTCGCCGAGAGCCATCTGCTGGCAAAGCACGCCGGTAACCTTGCCGGCGCCGTCGCGCAGGATCTCCTTGGGCGAGGTGAGCGGCAACAGAGTGATGCCCTCTTCGTCCGCGGCGAGG
The DNA here is from genome assembly GCA_003157225.1 of Actinomycetota bacterium. The sequence continues at coordinate 4,411 of PMIZ01000405.1, forward strand.
ATCTCCTCGGCCCAAGCGGGCATCTGCTCGCGCTGGCGACGATAGAGGATGTTCACGTGCTTGGCGCCGAGACGGAGGGCCGTCCGGGCCGCGTCGATAGCGGAGTTACCGCCTCCGACGATGGCAACGTCGGTGCCCACCTTCGCGGTGCCGTTCACGTTGTACTCGCGCAGGAAGGTGAGCGCTTCGGTGACGCCCTCGCCTTCTTCACCCTCGATGCCGAGGGCGACGCCGTTGGACGCGCCGACTCCGAGAAACGCCGCGTCCCAGCCCTGCTCGCGCAGGCCGGCCAGGGTGAAGTCGTGGCCGAGGGCTTTGCCGGTCTCGAGCTTGACGCCCATATCCTGGATCATGCTGATCTCACGGCCCAGTTCTTCGCGAGGGAGCCGGTAGGCCGGGATGGCCTGTACCAGCATGCCGCCAGCGCTGGTTTCCTTCTCGAAGATGGTGGGCTTGTAGCCGAGACGGGCGAGGAAGTAGGCACAGGAGAGACCAGCCGGGCCGCTCCCGATCACGGCTATCTTCCGTTTGGCGTTCTCTTCACTCTCGTGGATCTCGGGCAGCTGAGCCTTGGTCTCCTGCTCGGTCATGAAACGTTTCAGGCCGCGGATGGCCACTGCCTCGTCCAGGCCGGCGCGCTGGCACTTGCTCTCACAGGGATGGAAGCAGACACGGCCACAGATGCTGGCGAGCGGGTTCCGTTCGCGGTGCAGCTTGAGGGCCTCGTCGAAACGCTGCTCGCCGATGAGGCTCACGAACCCGGGCACGTTCACCGACGCCGGGCAGGCGTTGGTGCACCTGGCCGTGAACATGGTGGAGCACACGCCGGCTTCGCAATAGTGATCGCGGATGTGGGCCTCGTACTCGTGCCGGAAGTGACGGATGGTCGACAGCACCGGGTTGGCGGCCGTGCCTCCGAGCGCGCAGAGCGCGGTGTCTGTGATGGTCTTGCCCAGGTCGATGAGCCGCTCGATGTCACCTTCTTCGCCCTCGCCGTTGCAGATTCGAGTGAGTATCTCGAGCATGCGCTTGGTGCCCAAACGACAGGGCACGCACTTGCCGCAGCTCTCTTTTTGTGTGAAGTCAAGGAAGTAGCGCGCTAGGTCGACCATGCAAGTCTGGTCATCGACGACGACC
>PMIZ01000228.1 GCA_003157225.1 Actinomycetota bacterium
ATTGCTCGACGATGACCAGTTGGCAAGAGCTTTCGGAGTCCTAGCCGAGTTGAGGGAAGCAGGGAGCCAGAAAACGCCCACCGAGTTCCGGCTCACGCGCAAGGACGGCGGGTACGCGCAGGTGGAAACCAAGGCCTCCTTCGTGTTCCGGGATGGGAAACCCTACGCGGTGCTGGGGGTGGGCTGCGACATCACTGAGCGCAGGCAGGCCGAGCAAGCGCGCCGAGACCTGGAGGGCCGGNNGGCATCGCTCACGACTTCAACAATATCCTCATGAGCGTGCTCGGCAACGCGGAGCTCGCCCTGTCTGAGATCTCCGCGGCCGCTCCCGCCCGGGACAGGCTGCTGGAAATCACTCAAGCCGCCCGCCGGGCGGCCGATCTGTGCCGTCAGATGCTCGCCTATTCCGGCCGGGGCCACCTCTTCGCTGAAGCTATCGATTTGCACGCGCTGATCGAGGATATGTTGGGCCTTCTCCACAGCACGGTCTCCAAGAAGGCCCTCCTCAAGCTCAATCTGGGTACCAACCTTCCGCCTATGCGTGGCGACGCCAGCCAGATATCTCAGGTGATCATGAACCTGGCTATAAACGCTTCTGAGGCCATCAGGGAACAGGGCGGCGTCATCACTATCTCGACCGGCGTCACGGAGTGCTCGGATGAATACCTGAAGAAGACATACGCCCCTGAGAACCTGGCTCCGGGACGGTATCTCACCCTCGAAGTCTCCGACACCGGCGTCGGCATGGACAAAGCCACGCAAGGGCGCATCTTCGAGCCCTTCTTTACCACCAAGTTCACGGGGCGCGGCCTGGGATTGTCCGCGGTTCTCGGCATCGTGCGCGCACATAGGGGCGCTCTTCGGCTCCGGAGCGAGTTGGGCGAAGGCACGACCTTCAAGATCATTCTTCCCGCTTCAGATGCAGACGCAGAGTCGCTCGGCGGCGCACCCGGCACGACTGAGAGCAATTGGCGGGGGGAAGACACCATCCTGTTCGTCGATGATGAGCAGGCACTCCGGACTTTGGGCGCGACCATGCTAGCCGCGCTCGGCTTCACGGTGCTCGCCGCGGCTGACGGCCGCGAGGCGCTGTCGGTCTACGCTGAGCACCGCGACGAGATAAGCCTGGTCTTGATGGATCTCACTATGCCTCGCATGGATGGCGAAGAGGCCTTTCGGGGACTTCGCCTCATCGACCCCGACGTCCGGGTGGTCCTGTCGAGCGGCTATGTGGAGAACGACCTCGCCGCGCGCTTCGCCGGCAAGGGCCTGGCGGGATTTGTGCACAAACCCTACTCCCTGGCGGAGCTTGCAAAGCAGATGCGGGCCGCGCTGGAGGGCTAGATGCCGTGCCGGTCCCACGGGATGTTTGGGGTAGACTGATCGGCCGACGCTGATGCCGGCTTGGGATCTCTTTCCTTGCCGAGAAACGTGAGATCGGAGCGAAAGATGAAGACCCTTCTCTCCTGGAGCAGTGGCAAGGACAGCGCCTACGCGCTCTGGACGCTGAGGCGGGATCCCACTCTGGAGGTCGTCGGCCTGCTGACGTCGCTCAACAGCTCCGTCGACCGGGTCTCGATGCATGGTGTCCGCTGCTCGGTGCTGGAGGCCCAGGCGAGGGCTGCCGGGCTGCCGGTGCTCCTTCTGCCGCTCCCCGACCCCTGCAGTGACGAGGAGTACCGAGTTGCCATGACGCGGGCGGTCGAGAAGGCTCGGGCCGACGGGGTCCAGGCGATAGCCTTCGGGGACCTGTTCCTCGAGGATGTACGCGCCTATCGCGAAGCCCATCTGGCCGAGACCGGCCTGGTTCCGCTCTTCCCGCTATGGAAACGGCCCACTTCGGCGTTGGCCGAGGAGATGATCGAGGCCGGCCTCGAAGCCATCGTCACGTGTGTCGACACCGACCAGCTCGACCGCTCCTTTCTAGGACGCACCTACGACCGGGCGTTTCTGCGCGAGCTGCCCTCAGGCGTCGATCCGTGCGCCGAGAACGGGGAGTTCCACACCGTGGCCATCGCCGGGCCGATGTTTGCGAAGCGCCTGGAAGTAGAGGTGGGCGTGGTGGCCGACCAGGGGAGGTTCGTCTTCGTCGATGTAACCTTGCGGGCGCCTGCCTGACGGCTGCCGCCGGCCCGTCCCGTCGGGTGCGTCGACTGCTATCCTCATGCTGCGGGCCCGCCCCGCAGAAAGGGAAAACATGCGCGATACAGCTCGGGAGACCCACATGAAGCTTGCACCCGAACTCAAGATCGACGGATACGCTCACATCTCACCCCCGAAGTACTCTGAGGTGCTCCGCACGGAGTTTCCCCGGTTCTACGACCAGATCCTCGGCCGCACCGCGCCTCTCTTCGACATGGAGACGCGTTTTCGGATCATGGACGCGTTTGCGCCGCTGGCGCAGGTGCTGACCGTCGGGCCGGTGCCTTCCCTAGAAGCCTTCGCCGGCCCCGAGCGCTCGCCCGAGTTGGCCCGTCTCGCCAATGACGAGATGGCGGAACTCATCGGCAAGTACCCCGACCGGTTCGTTGCCGCGATCGCGCTCCTCCCGATGAACAACATGGAAGCGGCTCTGGAGGAGACCGATCGGACGATCAATCAGCTTGGGTTCAAGGGCGTCTACGTTCACAGTAACATCAACGGCAAGCCGCTTGATGCGCCCGAGTTTCTGCCCCTTTTCGAGAAGATGGCGGAGTACGACCTGCCCATCTACATCCACCCGTGGCGGGGTAGCGACTGCGCCGAATACTCAAGTGAGTCCGAGTCGAAGTACGCGATTGCCAGCACTTTCGGCTGGCCGTACGAGACGACGGCCGCCATGACCCGCATCGTGTTCAGCGGTATGTTCGAGCGCTTCCCCGGCCTGAAAGTGGTCACGCACCACGGCGGGGGGATGGTGTCGTTCTATAGGGAGAGGATCGTGCAGCACTACGGGCAGTGGCACTCCCGCTACCACGACTACACCGACTATATGCAGGGCCTGACCAAGGAGCCGATCGAGTACTACAAGATGTTCTACAACGACACGGCCATCCACGGGAACACGCCTGCGCTCATGCTGGCATACAGCTTCTGGGGCGCGGACCACATCATCTTTGGCGCGGACATGCCGTTGGGCGACGCGGAGTTCGGCAAGAACAGCTACTCGAAGACCATCGCGGCCATCGAGGCCATGGACATCAGCCCCGAAGAGAAGCGGCTGATCTTCGCCGACAACGTCGTCAGCCTACTGAAGCTGTAGTCACGCGTCGGGCCGGCCGCGGAGTCGCGTGTTAGACCGGCCGCTCCGCGAGCGCCGCGTGCATGCGGTGGAGGGCTTTGGCCAGCAGCGAGCGGCTGCAGCCGAAGTTGAGGCGGACAAAGCCCGGGCTGTCGAATTCCACTCCGTCTGAGAGCCCGACCCCGGCCTCTTCGAAGAATCTGGACGGATCGGCCAAGCCGGTCTGTCGGGTGTCGATCCAGGACAGGTAGGTGGCCTCCACGTGCGCGAGGAAGAGCCCCGGCATCGCCGCGATCTCCTCCTCCACCAGGTCGCGATTGCTTCGCAGGTAGGCGACAAGCGCCTGCCGCCAGCTCTCGCCGTCTTCGTAGGCCGCTTGGGCGGCGACGTACCCGAACACGTTGACATGAGGGACTATGCCTTCCATCGCCCGGCAGAAANNAGCCCGGGGACGTTGAAGGTCTTGCTGGGGGCCATCAGGGTGATGGTCCGATCCGCAAGGTCGGGCGCCAAGGTGGCGAAGGGGAGATGGCGCTTGTCCGCGTCCAGCACCAGCCCGCAATGCACCTCGTCCGCCGCGACGACAAGGTCGTGGCGACGGACCACCTCGGCCAGCGATTCCAGCTCGGGCCGTGACCAGACCCTGCCGACCGGGTTGTGTGGCGAACAGAAGAGCAGCAGCCGGGCTCGCGGTGTGAGCGACTCTTCCAGGGCGTCCGGGTCCATTTCCCAACGGCCGGCGCGCCACGTCAACGGAACCTTGACCACGCTTCGCCCCGCCGAGAGAGGCGCCGACAAGAACGGCGGATAGATCGGAGTGAAGGTGGCCACCTCGTCGGCCCGGTCGCCGACGGCTCTGCACACCACATTGAGCCCGGAGACGAGGCCGGGGAGCCAGACGATCCACTCCGACGGCACCTCCCAGGAGTAGTCGGCCAGGAGTGAAGCCCGGACGGCCGCGTAGAGTCCGTCGGACGCGTGCGAATAGCCGAACACTCCGTGGGCCACCCGTTCGTGCAACGCCGCGATGATGGCGGATGGCGAGACGAAGTCCATGTCGGCCACCCAGAGCGGGATCACGTCGCGTCCCTGGTACTTGTCCCACTTGTAACTGGCGCTACCCCCGCGATCGACGGGGGTCTCGAAATCGAAGTGGTCGGTCGCGCTCATCTGACCATTCTACCCGGGCGGGTCCGCATGCGATCGCTCTGTCCGGACCGTCGACCCTCGGGGCGGCGCAGCGTCTCTGCCTACGTCTTGCACTCTCCCAGAAAAAACATGCTAAAAATCTCTGTATCGGCAGAAAGACTGTGATACTTTAATACTTGTCGAGCGAGGTCGGGGAACAGCATGAAGGGTCAGCGGTGATAGCGGGACTAGCGCCAACTCTGCGGTGGAAGCGCGCTTGTTGGGCGGGGGTCGTCGGCCTTGTCTTGGTGCTTCTACTGGCCGCGCCTGCTGAGGCGGTGACCTTCAAAGGCGGAGATGCCGCCCACCGAGCCGCGGCACTGAACGTTCTCCAGAGCCAGCCGGAACTTCTCGCCCTTGTCGAGCGTGTCTACCCGGATTTCACCGTCTGGATCGGCTACGGCGGCCACGCGTGGGAAGGCCGCATTGACGTCTGTGGCACCCGCCAGGGAAGAGCATTCACCGACCAGGTGGCACACGAGTTCTGCCACGAAGTGCAGAGAGCAGCCGACGCGGCCGCCGGGATGGCGACACTGGGGGGAGCCTGGCTGGACGAATTGACGCGGAGAGGGTACGGGCCCGAGACTTGGGAGTGGGGGTTGTACGCGCCGCTCTATGGCCTGCGCGATCCCTGGGAGGCCTTCGCAGAGAACATGAAGAGGGCCTTCTTCTCGCCCTACTACACGTTGACCAACACTCCCAACACCTACCTGGGGTGGCTATCGCGGGCCGACATGTCGGCCTTTCTGCAGGCAAACGGCGTAGCGCTCTAGCATCTCGGTCGTGGTAAGCGAACTGACCGTCTGTGCTTCGTACCGGGGTGGGATGCGCTTTGACGCCACGTCGGGCGACCATGCGGTCACTATCGACTATCCCCTGCCGGCCGACGCGTGCGTGGCGGGGATGACGCCCCTCCAGTTGCTGCTCGCGAGTCTGGCAGCGTGTAGCGGAAGCACTCTGGCGCTGTTGCTCAAGCGGATGGGGCAGACGGTGGATGGCCTGGAAGTGACTGCCCGAGGGACTCGCCGTGACCAGCACCCCACGGTGCTCACCCAGATCTCCCTCGAGTTCGAGGTGCGCGGGAGCGGGATCGCCCCGGAGATGGTGGAGCACGCGTTGAGGGTGGCCGAGGACCAGCTCTGCCCAGTTTGGGCGATGCTCAAGGGCGGCACGCCGATCACTACCTCATGGAATGTGACCCCGGGGGCCTAGGGGCATAGGCGGTTCCTATTCAGCTTGTGGCCGAAGGAGCGTAGGGTTCCCGTCCGCTTGAAACGCGAAGGTCCGCGCAAGCGCTTTCGGATACTCGGTGGCGGCTAGGTGTCCAGGCTCATCTTCGCGGGTGCGAAGGTGACCCAGGCGATGAGCCCCGAGACCAGGATGACGCAGCCCGCCACCAGCAGAGATATCGTCACCCCACTGTGCACGGCGTCAAAGGCCGCGGAGACCACCTTGCCCACGATGGGGCCATATTGCTTCTCGGCCGCGCTTGCGCTGGTGCTGCTCTGGCCCATGAGCACCTGATCGATGATGTACTGCCGGAACTGATCGGGGACCTGCAGCTCGATGAGCTTCTGGGTGAGGAAGTCCATGAGCTGCCGGTTGAACAGAGAGCCGAGTGCCGCGACACCGAGCACCGTGCCCACCTCTCGGGCCGTGGTAGTGGCCGAGGCGGCCATGCCGGAGTGCCTCGAGGGCAGGCTGGACAGGGCCACCGAGGTGATGGGCACCACGGCGATACCGAAGCCGATACCGGCCAAGGCCATGGAGAGCATCAGGGGAACGAAGTTGGTCTTGCCGAGCAGGACGACGTCCGTCAGCAATACGCCGGCACCGGCGGCCAGGCAGCCGAACGCTACGGGGATCCGCGGTCCGCGGAGGGCCACCCACCGTCCCGCGAGCGACGAGGCGATGATCATGGCGACGGCCATGGGTACGAACAAGGCCGCCGTGCGGTAGGCGGTGTATCCCTGGACGATCTGCAAATAGAGGGCGGTGAGGAAGAAGATGGAGAATACGCCGAAGTAGGTGGCGAACGCGACCAGGAGGGAGCCCGAGAACGGCAACCTTCGGAAGTAGCCCACCTCCACTATTGGCGCGGTGCTCCGCACCTCGGCGAAGACGAAGATAGAGCCGACCACTGCACCGATCGCAAAGAGGGCAAGGACATGCGGCGCCGTATACCCGGCCGTCTCTCCCAGGATGATGGCGAACACGATCGTCCCAAGCGCGATGGGCCCGAGAATGTATCCCACAATGTCGGGTTTGGCCGTCTCGGGGTCGGAGCTCTCAGGGACAAGAGCCAAGCATGCCGCGAAGATTCCTACGCCCGCGGCCAGGTTGAACCAGAAGATGGCGTGCCACCCGCCGAGGCCCACAAGGATGCCGCCGATGACGGGTCCCATGGCCAGAGCCAGGCCGGCGACCGCTGCCCAGATGCCTAGGGCCCGAGCCCTGGCGCCCTTGTCGGGATAGAGCTGGCGGATGATGGAGAGGGTGCCCGGTTCGCAGGCCGCGGCGCCGATGCCCATGACGCCGCGCGCGGCAATGAGCGAAGGGACGTTGGGTGCGAGTGCCCCAAACACCGACCCGCCGATGAACACCGCGGCACCGGCCAGCATGACGCGCTTGCGGCCGTGGCGATCGCCGAGGGTGCCAAAGGCCATCATGAGGCTGGCGAACATCAGCGCGTAAGCGTTGACGATCCACTGCAGTTGGGAGACGCTCGTGTGAAGGGTGGCCTGCAGGTCCTGAAGGGCCACGCTCATGATGGTGGTATCGAGGAAGGTCAGGAAGAGCATGGCGGTGAGTGTGATGAGCACCCGTCGTGAGCGGCCATTGGGAACGAAAACACCCGCAGCAGCCATCAACACATCTCCGTGAACTTGATCTTTGCCGGCCCTCGCCCCCTGCCGCCAGCCCACAATAGCAGTCGGTCCCAGCGGGAGCAACAGTGTCGGCGACCGGCGCGCGCGTGCTTCGGCGCGCCTCCCATGGAGTGCCCGCAGCGCATCCGGCCGGACTGTTTGCGGCTCGGGGCGCCGGGCGTATGATGTTGGTCGGCGGCCGAATGTGACGGGAGGATCGCATGCAGTGGCAGGGTAGGCGACAGAGCTCCAACATCGAGGACCGACGTGGCGCGAGCGGCGGCAAGTTCGCCATCGGCGGCGGCATCGGTGCTGTGATACTCACTCTCATCGGCCTCTTCCTGGGCGGCAACTTGGGGAACATCTTCGGCGACGCCACCTCCCTGATCCCCACGCAAACTACCATCGCTACGTCCTCGGGCGCCAAGGACGCGATGACCGAGTTCGTGGGGGTCGTCCTTGCCGACACCGAGGACTTCTGGACGAAGCAATTCCAGCAGATGGGCTACACCTACCAGCCTCCCAAGCTGGTGCTGTTCACCGACTATGTTCAGACCGGGTCGGGCGGTGCCACCTCGGCCACCGGGCCGTTCTAC
>PMIZ01000320.1 GCA_003157225.1 Actinomycetota bacterium
GTCGACAAGGACCTGAACCTCGGCGACCTCGCCATGACTCCGGAGAGGCGGTGACCGTGAGAGCGATAGTGAACATGATGTCGGGCAACATCGCCAAAGCGGCCGGCTGGCGCGCCCGGGAGGTACGTGTGGACAAGCTCAGCGCGACCGTGGAGGACGTCTTTCGGTCGGTGGTTCTGAAGGACGGGGTCACGAACCTGTTCGATCTGGTCTCGGAGGCGCAAGGTCTCAAGCCGGAGTACGCGCTCTACGTCGGCGGCGAGTTGTTGCGCGGCGCCTGCAACTGGCAGCGCCCCATCATCGACAGCGAGCAGATCCACGTGGCTGACTGGCCGATGACCGACTCCTGAGAGGTTGATGACAACGGAGGGATGGTTGCGTAGTCCTCCCTCTCAACCGCCGGACATGAAAGGGATGACCCTCACACGGTCGCCATGCCGCAACCGATAGTCGGGCTTGACATAGCTCCCGTTGACTATGACGGCTTCAGTATCGCCGGGAACGCCGAGGCTCTGCAGCAGCTCGTCGAGAGTCATGCCTTCTCTCACCGACACGTCGGCCGTCGGCCCGCGCCAAGCGGGGAATGTCTCCACGGTGACCTTGATCGTCTCTTCGCCAGTCATGCGACTCGATCTCCCGCTCTTGCCCCGGTGCTTCCCAGTGTGTCCGTCCTGCCACCATGGAGGTGACGAGATGAACAAGCAGGACCTGTTCATGTTCACGCCGGCGACACCCTTTCAGGGTGACTGCTCGAACTTTCACATGCAGGGCCCGGTGCTCGCTCCTCTGGAGTTTACCGGATGGCGAGACGAAACCCTCGCCTGGAAAGATGGCGCCTATATCGGAACCTCCATCAGCATCTCTCCGACGCTCAAGGTCAACGGTCCCGACACTCTACGGTTCCTGTCGGACACCTGCGTGAACAGCTTCAGCAACTTCCCCATCGGCACCGCGAAGCACGGCATCATGTGCCGCGACGACGGCATCATCATGTCCGACGGTGTGATCTTGCGGACGGCCGAAGACGAAGTGGTGACCTACTGGATGGCGCCTTACCAGGCCTACGTACTCGAGAAAGGCCGGTACCGCGCAGCGGCCGAAGACCTGACGATGACCTCCTTCGTCTTCCAGGTGGCCGGACCGCGCTCTCTTGAGATTCTCGAGAAAGCGAGCGGTGACGACCTACACGACATAGCGTTCATCCATCACCGCCCGACCACGATCGCAGGGAAGGCGGTGCGCATCCTAAGGCTAGGCATGGCGGGGACGCTTGCGTACGAGGCGCACGGCCCTTTCGACGACGCTCACGCGGTCTACCAGGCCATCTGGGCGGCCGGCGAAGACTACGGCATCCGCAAACTCGGGCTCCTCTCCTACATGATGAATCACACCGAGGACGGTTTTCCGCAGGCCTACTATCACTTTCCCTATCCCTGGTATGAAGACCCCGGGTTTGCCGAGTGGCTCGACCAACGTCCTGGCGCTGGGTTCCTGAGCGAGAACCCGGTTCTTGTCGGCAGCATGGGCTTCGACGCGGCGCTACGCTACCGGAACCCGGTGGAGCTCGGCTGGGCCGATATGATCAAGTTCGACCACGAGTTCGTCGGGGGGGCCGCCCTGGAGAAGCTGGTCGCCAACCAGAAGCGGCAGATGGTCACCTTAGAGTGGAATGCCGAAGACCTGGGTGACATCTACATTTCGCAGTTCAGGGACGAAGAGCCCTACTCGCAGATGGACCGGCCGAACGACATGTACTACCAGCCGGGGCCTCATGTCTATCATGCCGATCAGGTGCTCAGAGACGGCAAGCTGGTGGGCATCAGCAGCGGCCGGGCCATCAGCCAGTTCTACCATCGCATGATCTCCCTGTGCTCCATCGACAAGGAGTCTGCGGGCCTTGGCACCGAGGTCGCGGTGCTCTGGGGGGATCCGGGTACCCGGCAGAAAGAAGTCCGGGCGACGGTCGCCCGCTTCCCCTACTTGAACGAGAACCGCAACCAAGCGGTAGACGTGAGCAAGATCGCCCATGCCGCTGAAGGGGGCTCATCATGACGGAAGAACCGCGGCACGGAGGCGTGGAAGAGAAGAAGATCGTCTGCTGGGCCTCGCCGGGCTGCATCCATCAGTGCGGGCTCATCGCCACGGTGAAGGAGGGGGTGCTGGTCGGACTCAGGGGCAACAAGGACTATCCGACTCCCAATCACGGCTGCAACGACAGGATGCCGCACCATGCCAAGTGGCTCTATAGCTCCGAGCAACTGCTGCATCCCCTGAAGCGAAAGGGCGAGCGCGGCGAGAACCAATGGGAGCAGATCTCCTGGGACCAGGCGCTGGACGAGATCGCGGCCAAGCTGGACGACCTCAAGCAGCGCTACGGGGCCGAGACGCTAGCCCTGCATGAAGGCACCTATCGCAACGATCAGTACGGCATCCGGACTCGCTTTCTCAACCTGTTCGGCAACCCCACGAATATCGGTTGCGCCGGTACCATCTGCCGCTGCAACACCGTCGCCCTCAACTACGCCCTTCTCGGCATGGCCAACTCCAGGGCGAAGATGCCGAACCTCAAGTGCCTCGTCATCGACGGGTGCAACCTCAGCGGCACCGCTCCTCTCGACTTTCAGCGGCTCAAGAAGCGGGTGGCCGAGCAGAGCATCAAGTTGATCGTTATTGATCCGCGCAAGACCGAGGCCGGCAGGTTCGCCGACCTGTGGGTGCAGGTGCGCCCGGGCACCGACACCGCCCTCTTCATGGCCTGGATCAACGTGATCGTCGAGGAGGGGCTCTACAACAAGGACTTCGTCGAGCAGTGGACCTTCGGCTTCGACGAGCTGCGCGCCCGAGCGGCCGAGTACACGCCCGAGAAGGTCGCGGAGATCACCTGGGTGTCGTCGGACCTCATCCGCGAATCGGCCCGCATGTACGCCACCAATTGGCCGGCTGGCTTCCACTGGGGGTGCGCCACCGACATGTTCGGTCTCAACTCCATCAGAGTGGAGCAAGCGAGGGTCTGCCTAAGGGCCTTGACGGGCAACCTGGCCGTCGGCGGGGGAGAAGTGATCGTCGGGCCGGGCCCGATCATCGACGGCAAGCTCGGCATACGCGACTCCATGCTCGCCCTTCCGGAGAAGGTCAGTCCCGAGCAGAGGAAGAAGCAACTTGGGTCCGATCGGTTCAGGCTGCTCGGCTGGCCCGGCTACGAGGCCATGCACAAGTACCACGAGGAGACCTACGGCGTTCCCTTCCCCACCGCAGCCCACAACTTCATCGCCGTTCAACCGCTCATATGGAAAGCGGTGCTCGAAGACGATCCCTATCCGGTCAAGGCCATGATCACCTGGGGCAGCAACGTGCTACTGAACGGCGGCGACGTGAAGACCATCTACAAGGCGCTCAAAAGCCCCAAGCTCGACCTTCACGTGGTTATGGAGCACTTCATGACGCCGACCGCGCTGCTCGCCGACTACGTGCTGCCTATAGCGAGCAAGCTCGAAAAGCCGATGTGCGCCACCCACGAGGATTTCGCGCCGAATATCGCCTGCGGCGAGGCGGCGGTGGAACCGCGTGGCGAGCGCCGGGGCGACTACTACGTCTGGAAAGGGCTGGCGGAACGTCTTGGCTTCGGCGAGTACTTCCCGTGGGAGACGGAGGAGGAGCTGGCCGACTATCGTCTGGCGCCTCTTGGCCGGACATTCAAAGAGGTCGCCACCAAGGAGTACTTCGTCCGCAGCGACGAACCGTGGACGTACGACAAGAACAATCCCCGGACGGGCAAGCCCACCGGCTTCGCCACGCCCTCGGGTAGGGTGGAGCTCTACTCACAGGTGCTGGAACAGCTCGGCTACGACCCCTTGCCCTACTACGAGGAGCCGCCGGAGAGCCCTATCAGCACCCCCGAGGTGGCTAAGGAGTATCCGTACATCCTCATCACCGGGGGCAACTTCCGGCCGATGTTCCACTCCGAGAACCGCCAGCTTGGCATCGGCACTCGCGAGCAGTATCCGGATCCGATCATGGACATCAACCAGGACACGGCTCGGGAATTGGGCATCAAAGAGGGCGACTGGGTGTACGTCGAGACCCGTAGGGGCGTCATTAGGCAACGGGCCACGCTCAGCGACGAGATCGATCCGCGGGTGGTCAACGTGCAGAGCCACTGGTGGTTCCCCGAGGAGCCGGCCAGGGAGCCTTGGCTTCACGGCCTCTGGGAATCGAACGCCAACGTGCTCACCATCGCCGACGATCCCGATGCCTTCGACCCCGTTACCGGCGGTTGGCCGCTTCGGGCGCTCCTCTGCAAGATCTACAAGGCCGAGAGCGTCGAGCTGACGGCCGGCCGCGGGAGTGGGTGCCCGTGAGCGCCACGGCGCCGCCCGCGAGGGCGTGCAGGAGATAAAATCAACCTCTAGCACCTGCGAGACACAAAGAGCAAGGATCCACGTTCTCGGAAGGGAATGCAGATGGCCAACGAAAGCAGCCATCCGAGGTTCGAACGCTGGGGCAAGCTTGACGCCAAGGACGGCGGCTTCATGCTGCAGAACGGGGCCGTTCTCGATGATACGAAGGCGGAGAACCTGAAAGCCATGATCGACGCGGGGCGGGCCTGGAGAGCATGATGGAGTCCCGTCAAGACGCGTGGTCTCAATTGTCGCCGTCCGAGAAGTTGGCGGCCCGCTGGGCGCGCGCCCTGAGCCCCGGCACTCCCTTTGTCAGCTCTGAAGCCGAGGCGGAATACAGAGCGCGGGTCACCCGGCTGAGGAAGGCGTGGACTCTCGAAGGTGTGCCCGACCGGGTGCCCGTCTGTGTCCTCTCCAACTTCTTTCCGTTCTTGTGGGCCGGGCTGACTCCTTACGAGGCAATGTATGACTATCAACGCGCGGCCGATGCCTGGTTGAAGTGCGGCAGGGAACTCGAAATGGATCTCCTAGCCGGCCTGATGCCCCCTCCGGGCCGGGCTCTCGATCTCATCAGCCCGAAGCTCTATTCCTGGCCGGGACATGGGTTGCCGAAGGAGTCTACCTACCAGTACAACGAGGGCGAGTGGATGCTCGCCGATGAGTACGATCACTTGATCAGCGATCCCACCGGATTCCTCCTTGGTGAGTACCTGCCACGCACGGCTGCGGGTCTCGAAGGGTTTGCGCAGCATGGGGCGATGGGCGACATGGCTCAGATCTACACAGCGCCGAGCTACCTGATGACCTGGGGGCTCGAGGAGATGCGATCTAGCATCGACCGGATCTCCAAGGCCGGCCGCGAAGTGCTCGAGTGGCTTGCCTGCCAGGCCGAGGCGATAGACAGGGCCAGGGCTGGAGGATCCCCCGTTCTCGTGTGCGGGCTCGCCGCGGCCCCCTTCGACTTCGTTGGAGACACGTTGCGGGGGACTCGGGAGGTATACATGGACATGTACCGCCGGCCGGCAAAGCTGCTCGAGGCCGTGGACAAGCTCGTTCCGGTGCTTCTTCGCTGGTTGACTCGCCGGATCACTCCACAGAGCCCCCCGATCGTGGTCATACCGCTTCACAAGGGGACCGATCGTTCCATGAGCGACGAGCAGTTCAAGGAGTTCTACTGGCCGAGTCTGCGGCGGTTTCTCGACGGTGTTCGCGAAGCCGGTCTCATGGCCTACGTGCTCGCCGAAGGTTCATACAACACCCGGCTCGAGCTGTTTCGCGAGCTGGCTCCCGGAACCACGATCTGGCACTTCGACCAGACCGACCTGCGCGAAGCCAAGAGGGTCCTTCAGGGCACGGCCTGCGTGCAAGGCAATGTACCTCTTCCGCTGCTCCAGCTTGGCAGCCCCGAGCAGGTGACCGAATGCTGCCGCGGGCTGATCGAAGATGTGGCACCGGGTGGTGGCTACGTCCTTGACGCCGGCGCAGCCCTCGACGAGGCTGAGGGCGCGAATGTCCAGGCAATGATTCGCGCGGCCAAGGAATACGGCGTGTACTAGCAGGCGACCGGAGCGTCTGGGTGCCGGTGCTATGGCAATCCGGGCCGGCCCCGTTCTGAGCCCGAGGTGCGGCCAAGCATGTTCGGCGTCACCCCCGATATGTTTCCCACCGGCTGGTTCTTCGCTCCTTGCGATCCCTGGTCGAGCAGTCTCTGGCACATGCGTATTCCCTCGATGGCGTCCGTGGTCCACGCGTCGACCCCCACATAGGCTGCGACTGTGCTGTCGACCGTTCCGCCGCCGATGACGATGTAGGGGCGGTACCCTAACTCGGCTTCTTGCGCACGCAGGAGTTGGGCCGTTGCGCGCATGCTCCTGAACGCTGCGGCGATCAGTCCCGAGCAGCACACCAAATCCGGCCGGAGCCGCCTTGTGGTCTCCAAGAAGTCTTCCTTCGGCACGTTCACGCCGATATCGACAACTTCGAAGCCATAGCTCAAAGCGGCGGATCGAAATATGCTCTTTCCGATGTCGTGGATATCCCCAGCTACGGTGCCGAGGACTATCAATCCTGACACTTCCGTTTTGGGGATCACCTGGTCGACGCCCTGGACCATCTCCATTACTTCCTTGAAGAGTTCGCCTCCCATGATGAGCGCTGCCAGGCCGTAGTCTCTTCTCTCGTACCGCTCGCCCACGACCTTCAATGCATGCTGACAGGCGGTCAACATGGAGACGCGTGTTGTCTGTCCTCCTGCGACCAGTTCTCGCGCCAATTCGAGGGTGCCATCCTCATCGAGATTGACCATCGAGCCGGTAAGTTCGTCAAGAGTCGCCAAGTACCTCAACCCCTATCACTTTTCGAGCGGTTCCTGGACGAGACCGAAGCCTGAACAGATCGGACCTGAGCAGAAACGAACCATAGCTGACTGGTTGATCCTCAGTATCAAAGAAGACATGCTCAAGCGAAAGAGCTGGATCGCCTTCTTGTCTGCCCAGAATCTTCGCACTATCGGCGTCCAGAAGGACCGCGGCTATTGTCAGCTCGCTATGGTAGAACCTCTGCGCCCTGTCCGACTCCAACAGGCTGTCGAGGGCGGTGAGTTGCAGTTGGGATTCCACCAGTACCCGCGTTGGATCATAAAGGATGTACTCGTTGTGGTACATGGCCGGAATGCCGTTCTTCTGGACCAGCCGGCGGAGGTGCACAAGCCGCGTTCCGACAGGCACCCCCAGAACCTCCGCGCTCCTTGCGTCAGCTCGCGTCATGGTCACGGAGAGCAGGCGGGTATCCGCCGGTTCATCCAATCCCACATCGATCACCGGATCTAGGCGGAAGTCTGGCTCGCTGAGGTTTGGGGACTTTACGAAAGTACCCTTGCCTTTGACCCCATACAACAGACCCTGATCCTCGAGTACGGTCAATGCGCGACGGAGCGTCATGGAGCTGACGCCGAAGCGTTCGCAGAGTTGAGCGCCCGAAGGAAGGCGGCTCTCCGGAGCGTAGTTGCCGGCCGCTATCTGGTCCGCAAGGGTATGCGCTATCTGGAGGTAAGGAGCCGGCCGCGAGCCGGCCCCACCCCGTTGCTCCAACTTGTCATTGCGCATACTCACATCCCGACCGCTGCGCCTGCCCGGCTCCTGCTTCAACAACGTGGACAAAGCAGTCGTGCATGATTGCCAGGATACATCACTACCGGGCGACCGACCTGAACAGTAACTAGCCCAGCATAGCTAGCTAGCATTAACGGTCACCTACCTATATATGGTCTTTACAAGGGTTGCTAGAGGACTGTACTATGTGAACCGATCAGGGGGGCAACGAGAGTCGCTTCGTTTGCTGGGAGAGGAGCCGGCTCATGGACTGGTGGGCGCGGGAGCAAGCATGAAGTATCTGAAGCCTCTTGAGCCCGCGTGGGCATCGGCTTGCATCTTCGTCCAGCCGGAATTGTTGATTACCCATGTTGCGACTGTGGAAACACGCGGCTGGCGACGCAGCGTCCCTGTCCTCGCCCGCGCCGAGGGAGGAGGTGCTTGACCCGGGTGATGATGAGCGCGTGACAGGTGTGAAAGAAGAGTGTCCAATTCAGGGAGGGAACATGAACAGAAGTACAAAGTGGAATGCAGCGTGGATCGTGCTGATCCTGGCCGTGCTGGCCCTGGTCGCCACGTTCGCATTCGCCGGGTGCGGATCCGGCAACGCGACAACCACGACTGCAGCCTCGACTCAAACCACTGTGACACCAACGACGACGGCGCCGCCGAGCACCGGCAGCAGCGACACGACAGCGGCGACCACAGCAACGACCGTGGCCGCTGGTCCGGCCACCGGCACGCCGTACAAGGTCGCGGTGCTTTCGAACATCTCGGGTGACCTCGCCTTCCTGGGCAAGTTCATCACTGAATCCGCGCAGATGGAGGTGGATAACCTCAACGCCAACGGCGGCGTCGACGGCCATCCCATTCAACTCGTGATCGAGGACGACGGCAATGACCCGACCAAAGCCGCGGCTGCGTTCACAAAGCTGGCCGACGATCCGAGCGTACTTGCGATCACGGGCACCTGCATGACTCCTCTCCTACCCGGGCTGCAGGCGCTTGCGGAGCAGAAGCAGATCCCCTACATAGCGGCTTGCCCCGAGCTTCCCGAACTGCGTGCGCAGAATCCGAAGTGGACGTTCGCAATCGGGGCCGACGAGTTCGTGAATGCCGCGGCCATGTTCGACATTGTCAAGGCCAAGGGCTACAAGAGCATCATCTGCATTTCCGAAAACGATGCCCTGTCGATCGCTATTGACAACGAGTTCATCAAGGACGCCACTGCCGCGGGTCTGAAAGCGGTCCTCCTCGCGGACACTGTCGATCTGGGCGCCGTTGACGTTACCCCACAGGTGAACAAGCTGAAGGCCCTTGTCGACAAGCAGGGCGCCGATTGCATCGTCAGTACCGTCTGGCCGAACTACACCGGAACCTTCAGGAAGACCATGACGGCTGCCGGCCTCGATCTGCCCATGGTCAGCTACAGCGTCACCGCCGACCCGTCCACGCTGGGCATGGGTGGCCCCGAACTGAACGGTCTCATGGTGCCAGGGCCCAAAGTCCAGGCCGTATCCTGGCTGCCCGACAGCGATCCTCAGAAGAAGGCAGTGACCGACTTCGTCGCGCGCTACGAGGCCAAGTTCAAGACTCTCCCGGGGCAGGTAGCGGTGAGCGCAGGCGATCTTGTGGTGTGGTTGGCCGACGCGCTCAAGACTTCTGGCGCTGATCGCACTAAGTTGCGCGACGCGCTCGCCTCGGTCAGGAATCTTGTCGGTCCGTTCTCCATCCGTACCTTGGGTGCCCCCGGAGACAACTCCGGCGCTCAGCCGGGCGTGTTCACGCCGATGGTGATCGACAACATGAAGTTCGTAGAACTCAAGTTGAAGTAGCCGAAGCATCTGAAGCCTGTAGCGACGCGTTGATCTTCGAGAGCGAGCGAGGCCGTACATGACCATCACCACGTTCTTCCAAAACCTGATCGCCGGAATCGTGGTTGGGTCGGTGTACGGCCTCATCGCTCTCGGATACGTCACCATCTATCGCTGCTCGGGTGTGGTGAACTTCGCCCAAGGCGTATTTGCCATGCTGGGCGCGCTCATCGCCATCGAGTTGGTCCGCGACCATCACATGTCGTACCTGCTCGCGGCGGCCATCGCCATCGGGGGCACCTCGATAGTAGGGCTGCTTATCTTCATCCTCGTCGTCGATCGGGTGCGCAAGGAGTTGGTGGTCTCACAGCTCATGGCTACACTCGGGGTAGCCATGCTCATCCAGGGAGTGATGCTGGTTCTCGGAGGCGGCTATCCGCGCACGCTTCCCTCGTTTACCTCCGACAAGCCGTGGAAGCTCGCTACGGTGAGCATCCCGCAACAAGGTGTCTGGATCATTCTCATAGCGGTTACGATCGTCGTGATCCTCTATCTCGTCAACAACCGGACCATGTTCGGCAAGAAGATGACCGCCACCGCGACCGACCCCATGGCCGCGAGCCTGGTGGGGATCTCGCGCCGGGCCATGATCAGCTGGGCCTTTGTCATATCGGCGGCCATCGGCTCCGCCGGCGGGCTGGCCTTGGCCGCCATGACGCCGATGAACTTCGCCTCGGGGAGCGCCTTCGGTTTCAAAGGCTTCATCGCCGCCGTACTGGGGGGCTGGGGCAAGAGCTCGGGCGCTCTGGTCGGCGGAATCGCTCTCGGCATATTTGAGACGTTCGGCGCCGCCTTTCTGCCGTCGGGATACAAGGACGCGATCTCTTTTCTCCTGCTACTTCTTGTGATGTACTTCCGGCCGTCTGGCCTCCTTGGTTCGTCCTTAGTGGAGGAGGTCCGATGAAACTCCTGCGTCGTCCTAACAGCCGCGGAGCCCGGGTCCGGCTCGTGTTTGTCGTCATCATCGCGCTCTGGCCACTCATCTTCGGCAGTGGCTTCTCGCTTTCGGTCATGACTACCGCGGCAATGTACGCCATGGCTGCGATGGGGCTGGGCCTACTACTTGGCCAGGCGGGTCAGATCTCACTGGGGCAGGCCGCCTTCTTCGGCATCAGCGCGTTCACAGCAGCTGTGCTTACCCACAGCTTCGGCATGGCTCCCTGGGTGGGGGCGATCGCGGGGACCGTACTCTCCGCCTTGGTCGCTCTCGTCATCGGTCGGCCGATCCTCAAGCTCAAGGGCTATATCCTCGCCCTGGCCACACTGGGCCTGGGGGAGATCTTCGTCGTCATCGTCAGGCAGCACAAGCATTTCTTCGACGGCAACATCGGGGTGGTCGCTCTTCCCCACTTCAGCATTGGAGCGTGGTCGTTCTCGTCGTACAGGAGCCAGTACTATCTGGTGTGGTTTCTGGTTGTTGTTCTCTTGCTCGTCACCGAGCGCGCACTCCGCTCCCGGGTGGGCAGGGCGCTTCGGGCGCTGTCGAGCAGCGAGACGGCCGCCGCCACTCTGGGGGTGCGGACGACGGGCTGGAAGCTGCGCGCGTTCGTGATCAGCGCAGCCATGGCCGGCCTCAGCGGGGGGTTGTTCGCCTACGTGATCGGGGTGGTGGTCTACACCAGCTTCACCGGGCAACTCTCGCTCCTGATCATGATCATGGTGCTGGTGGGCGGGGTGTCGAGCCTGCTCGGCGCCGTGATCGGAGCTGTCCTCATGTCGTGGCTGAGCTACGCCTTCACCAGCTTCGCGACCTATCAGACCGCGCTCTACGCTTTGGTGCTCCTCCTTCTGTTGCTGTTCCTTCCCGGTGGGCTTGTCATGGGTATCGAATCCAGGCATATGGAGGCGGTTCGTGGGTCCGCAAAACGGTGGTTCGGGCCGGTGCTTAGACGGGTGCCAAGCTTCGGCCTTCGTCGAGCCGCGCCGGCTTCCCAGCAGGTCATCGACGAGCCGGCGGCGGCTGCTGCTGCCGCGCCGGGTGCGATCGATTCGGCTGTGGCGCGCTGGAAGGAGGGCTCCAGCGGTGTCTCCGGGGTGGGCGCGCCGCATGATGTGGCCGATTTCCTGCGCCTGGAGGGGACGACTGTTCAGTTTGGAGGCGTGGTCGCGGTGGGCGACGTCTCTCTCTCGATAGCCGAGGGCAGCATCTCTGCCCTGCTGGGACCCAACGGTGCAGGNNCGCCTCGGCCTCGCCCGAACCTTTCAGAATCTCCGGCTGTTCGCCAACATGAGCGTGCTCGAGAACGTGATGGTGGGCCGGCATCGGCACGAGAAGGCGGGCTTTGGGACCGCTGCGCTGGGGCTACAGAAAAGGGAGGAGGCGGAGTCCCGCAGGCGGAGTCTCGACGCACTCGCCGTCGTCGGGCTCGAGCATTTGGCCGACTGGCCGGTGACAGCTCTGCCCTACGGCCAGCAGCGTCTCGTTGAGATAGCACGTGCGCTGGCCACCGAGCCTCGACTGCTGCTGCTCGATGAACCGGCCGCGGGCATGAACGCTACCGAGAAGGGTCAGCTCGTCGAGAGAATATCGGCTATCCGCGAAGCGGGCGTGACCGTGCTTCTAGTCGAACACGATCTCAGTATGGTCATGGGTATCTCCGACACCGTGAACGTTCTCAACTTCGGACGGCTCATTGCGAGCGGCCCTCCGGCCGCGATCCAGGAGGACCCAGCAGTTATCGAGGCTTACCTCGGCGTCAAGCACGGCGACGAGTACGGCACGCTGGACGCCGCGACGGTCGAGGTTGCGAAGGAGGCCCGGGCGGCCCGCGAGTCGGACACCCCGGTTCTCGATGTTCGGGGCATCTACACCAACTACGGCTCTATCAGTGCCATCCGAGACATCAACCTGCGCGTCTATCCGGGCGAGATCGTCGCTGTGCTCGGGTCCAACGGGGCCGGAAAGACGACTTTGCTCCACACTATCTCGGGCCTGTTGCGGCCTCGGCAAGGGGCCGTGCTGCACGAGGGCCAGGACATCACCCGGCTGCGGGCACAGGAGATCGCCGCCAGGGGTGTCGGGCAAGTACCCGAGGGCCGGCATGTCTTCGCGACTCTGAGTGTCGTGGACAACCTCAAGGTGGGGACGTGTTGCCGCAGCGACAACCAGAAGAGCGAGCAACAGCAAGACATGGACTGGGTCTTTGAGATCTTCCCGAGGTTGGCCGACCGGCGCAAGCAGCTCGCCGGCACTCTCTCCGGCGGCGAGCAGCAGATGCTAGCCATCGGACGCGGCCTCATGGGCCGGCCCAAGTTGCTGCTCCTCGACGAACCGTCCATGGGGCTGGCGCCTATGCTGGTCGAAGCCATCTTCGAGGCGCTCGTCAAGTTGAACACCACCGGCCTCACGATGCTGGTAGTCGAGCAGAACGCGAAGTTGCTTCTGTCCATGGCTCACCACGCGTTTGTGCTGCAGAGCGGACGCGTCGCCTTGGCCGGTACGGCCGCCGAACTGGCCTGCGACGACCGAGTCAAGGCACTCTACCTGGGGCACGCGGAGGCAGCGTGCGTCGACGAAGCCTGAGCTCAGGGAGTGCGCTGACCCGTGGGTGCTGCGCGCGGGATCTCTGACGTGGAGACTGTTCCGCTCCGGGGGGGCGCCATCAGGTCAACGGTATCATCCACCGGCCAAAGGGTGTGTCGCACTGTCAGCACAAGCTTGACAGTAGTGAGTAGACGGGGAGGGCCCACCTCGGGGCGAAGCCACGCGCGGACGTCAGCGGCGTAGCTTTTCGACCCGGTGACAGGCGAGTGACCCCGTCAAGTACTGTTCCGCAAGATCCATAAGGAGAAACGCA